>NZ_JARESV010000077.1:0-26600 GCF_046026985.1 Paraburkholderia sp. RL18-101-BIB-B | reverse complement strand
CTACTCGTAGCTGGTCGGGCCAGTCTCCGTTGCCAACCAGCCATTCGGGTGACGGCTTGGAAGGATCGGTAAGCAGCAACGATTGGTCGCAGTTTCGAGCGAATGAAAGTTCACCAGAAAGCTGCCGCACGATACCGAACATAGCGTCGTTTCGCGCGGCCTGTGCCCGACGCGTTAGATTTCAGTCTGTTCCGAAATCTCGAGCGCGTCGTCGACTTCAATGCCAAGATACCTGATCGTGCTTTCAATCTTGCTATGGCCGAGCAACAGTTGGACGGCCCTCAGGTTCTTCGTGCGCTTGTAAATCAGGGTTGCTTTGGTGCGGCGCATCGAATGCGTGCCGTAGGCTGTCGGATCAAGCCCCGCAGTTTCCACCCATCGACGTATCATCCGGGCATATTGTCGGGTGGAGAGATGAGGCGATGCGGACAACCGACTGGCGAAGAGAAATCTATCCGGCCTTAGGGCTGCCTTCTCCAGCCAAGCGCCGACAGCCTTCCTGGTAGGTTCGGTCAGTTCGAACTGGACAGGGCGTTGTGTCTTTCGCTGAACGACCTGCGCCCGCGACAAGACATGATTGCCGTGCGTAACATCGCGGACTCGAAGACTGACAAGATCACAACCACGTAGTTTGCTGTCGATTGCAAGGTTGAACAGTGCGAGATCGCGAACAGCATGAGCGTTCTGGAGATAGATCCGGATAGCCCAGACATCTTTGAGTTTCAGCGGTGGCTTCTGGCCGACCAGTTTGCCTTTGTTCCACGCCTCACGGGTTTGTTCGGTTTTCATGACAGACTCCCACAGGGATGATGGGAGTTCGATTGTGATGTCGGATCTTCACGCGCGGTTTTGCGTGGATTTGCGAGAGGCTCACAGGCGGCTAACGGTTGCCACTATGCCTCGAAGCCGTCAAACGAACCACTGGTTTGCATCAGAATGCTGCTCAATAACATACCGGTAAATTTCGGCCGTTGCTGGCGTTGAGACGCGCTGGGTTCTACTTCAGCACTGTGACAGATTGCTGACCGCGGCGGCATCGAGCAGACGGACGGCGGCTCCCTGCATCAATGAACTCACACTCCCGATTAAGCTTATTCGACGCCTACCAACATGCGCAAAGGCACCGTCATACTCCTGCGGGCCGGTGGCAGGCATCGAATAGCCGTTAACGACCCGGGCGCTTTGCAAGTCGACAGATCAACCGATTTCGGTTGTCCAGCGCCAGTTCGGTCGCCATAGCGATGCTCCGTCTTGACTTTGACCGGAAAAGCGCTAGCACTAATGTGTGAGCACTGGAAATATCATGCCTTCCGCGCGGACGCGCCGTACCCAGCCCGCTGCGCCCGTTCGCGCCGCGCAGTACATCCGCATGTCCACCGACCACCAGGAGTACTCACCTGTATTCCAGCGCGAAGCGATCGCACGATATGCCGCCGCGCACGGTATCCGGGTTGTGCGGGACTATGAAGATTCTGCGATCAGTGGACTGACGCTGCGTGAACGCCCAGCACTGATCCAGCTATTGATCGACGTGGAGAATCCGGCGCGCAGATTCACGAGCGTACTGGTGTACGACGTCAGTCGCTGGGGACGCTTCCAGGATGTCGATGAAAGTGCGTTCTACGAATACACCTGTCGCCGCGCCGGTGTCGACGTCATCTATGTCGCCGAGCCGTTCGAGAACGATAGCAGCCCTGCCACATCGATACTGAAGGCACTCAAGCGGGCGATGGCCGGCGAATTCAGTCGCGAGATGTCACGTAAGGTCTTTCTCGGGCACTGCCTGAACGTCCGGCGTGGTTTTCATGCGGGTGGCCCCCCCGGGATCGGATTGCAGCGCATTCTGGTCGGCCGGGATAACAGCGAGCGTCGGTGCCTCGCTCCGCGTGAATACAAAAGCGTACAGACTGACCGCATCATCATCGCGCCGGGGCCGCCAGGCGATGTCGCACTGGTCCGCAAGATTTACGAATGGTACGCAACGCAACCGGTCAGCGCGGCGGCGATCGCGCGGCGCCTGAACAGCTTTGGAATAGTCAACGGTGCTGGCCGCACCTGGCAAGGCGCCAACATACTGGACATCCTGCGCAACGAAAAGTACATCGGCACCAATGTCTACAGCCGGACGACCTCGAAACTCGACCGTGGCTGGGAGCAGTTGCCGCGGGAGGAGTGGATCCGCATTCCGGACGCGTTCGAGCCGGTCGTCGACCGGCGCATCTTTGCCGCTGTTCAGCAGAAAATGGCACGCGTCGGACGTAGACCAACACGAAACGAGATTATTGAAGGCCTACGCAAGGTGGTCACGAGAGCAGGCAGACTCAATCAGGCAACACTGAGGCATTACCGGAGTGCGCCGTCTGTTGAACAGGTAATGCGCGAATTCGGGAGTCTGTATGAGGCATACAGGATCATTGGATACCCGCCGAACCTGAATCCCGAGCGGTCCGAAAACCGGTACGTCGAGCACCTGATGGAGCGGCGCGTTGCTGATGGGACGACCGACAAGCTGCGGGAGCTGGGTCATCAGGTCCGGTATGAGAAACACACGGGGACGCTGTGCATCGACGGCGCACTACGGTTGCAACTGGTTATCCGGAGCCCGTGGCTGGTCCAGGGACATTTGCCTTACTGGATCGCCCGCTGGCCCGATTGCTTTGCGATTGACTTTCTCGTATACGGCCGCATTGAGCGCGCAGGCAAGGAACTGCTCGACTTTCACATTCTCCCCCAGGGTAGTCTGCCGAAGGGCGAATTCACCGTGCTGTACCGGTACGGCCAGTCTCATTTCGAGCCGTACCGGCATCCCGATCTTGCATCACTGATCGAGCTTGCCGCCAACGTGCCGCTGGAAGTATTGCCGGCGACGTGCCACCCTGCTACGAAGTAATCGTTATGCGAAAAGATCATCCGCGCACCGCAATCTGTCCTGTCGAAGAGGATGTCGCGTCCGGTTGCGACGCGTCGACCCGCGCGAAATCCCGATCCTCGCCGCAGATCAAGGCCCGGAAAGTCCTTATGCTGGAGCGAGCGCGCCAACAGATGGCGATCCGGCAGATGGAGGCCATCCGGGTCGAGCGGGTCATTGTGGGCGACGTGCTGGTGGAACTCCTGTCTGATCCGGCGTTCGTCGCACTCCTGCGATCGCAGGGAATTGTCACCATGCCCCGACGCCTTCGCGATAACCTTGAAGGTCGCTCACCGTGACCCACGCCCGTCCTGCCCGATATGTTGCGCGATCCGACAGACAGTCCGCGGATCGCGCGTGTCCGCCTGGAATCTGCCCAGAGGCAGCCGACCAGTTGACCGGGTACAGACTGCCTGAACGGACCCTTACCGCGCTAACTCGGATGGTGCCATCCCGCCAGGTCGCTGTGGCCAGCGTGATGGTGCGGCAAAACAACTGCAGCGGCGATTTTGCGCGCGCGCTACTGGCGGCGACGCCCGCTGGCCTTCGGGCGGATGATCCACGGGGACGGCAGTCTGATCGCGACGGTGTGCGACGTCTGGCGGCCATGGAGCGTGGGCTCATCAGGGCGCAACTTGCCGCGCAGGAGCTGGCGGCAGGGTATTACGATGACCTGTTCCTGCTCGCGCTGACTGCCAGTTTTGTGGGGAGCTGGATGCGCAATGACGTGGTGAGGTTGTGGCTGCAGTCGCGATATCCCGGTAACGCGGTCACCCTCGGGCGGATGGCATCGCGATCGGAATGCGCAAGGCATGCAAAACGGCCGATGAAGCTTGCTTATACCCCGGTCAGTGCAGGATGACGACCGGTCCGCAGCCAGTAGGTCGGGTCCCGCCATCACCTGCGGTAAAGGAGTCCAACACTGGCACGCGTGCAGTGTGCAGGCAGTGCGGATCACCGGACATTCCCGCGGGGAGGGTGCGGCGCATGCGCCAACTGGTGCTATCACACCTCCGTCGCACTCAGGCGTCGCTGTGCCGTTTATGCAACATGTGACGCGCTGGCGTTTTTTGACAGACAGCCGTTCCGGACTTTGATAGCCTTTGTCGTGGCCGGGCACCCGACGACAGGAGGGCTTCACCATGCTGCGATGGCTTGCAAACTGGGCTTCACATCACGCGCCCACTCCCGAGAAACAGGCGGAACGTGCACTTAATGACCTGCGCATGGAACTGTTCCAGGCTGAGCAGCATGTGCTCGATGCACAGCTACGCGTTGATTACTATCGGGCCCGGCTGACCTTTCTGGAGGAGGTGGCCAGTAAAGGCATTGAGCAGGTCTCCGACGAGCGCAAAGGCCTGCAGGAACCGTCGCCGGCATTGAGGCCCGGACTGAAACTGACCGCGGCGCAATAGTGTTCCGGCTCGCACCGCTGTGCGCTATGCCAGGATGCGAAAACGGGCCTCTGTAGCAGACTGCATAGGCGGGGTCGTGGCCGCGCAACGGTCAGCACGAGCGATGCTCCCGACGGGAGGTGCGTTCACACGCACGGTGGCAAAGAACGGTTCAACGCCATCGTCCAGCGCATTCAATGCAGACGAACCCCATGCAGACTGAGCGGTGAGACCTGACCATCCGGCAAACGGCACCAGGTGGCGCCCATCACCGCGGCGGCCGGTTTTCGCCGCACGTCCCGACCATGCGCCACCTGACGGCAGGTTACAGATCCGAAACGTCGTTCGACATGTCACTCCCTGAGAAGCTCGATGATGAGGCACGCGCTGAACTCCTCTGCTACCTGGTGATTGGGGAACTTGTCGCAATGGCGCGAACCGGCAGCTGGTTACGCACGGATCACCTGGTCGAGTCTTCGCGTATCTGGCTGAAAGCGAATGGAACGACATGTCATTGGCAGGATCGGATTGCGCTGGCGGCCGCAGCCGCCGAACTGGCGCCGGGCATCCTTCGAACTTTCCCGCTAACTACGGAGCGGTCGCTGACACCGCTCTTCGAAGATGGATGGAGGCTCGACTACCGGTCGCCGATCGTTTGCGACATCCACCGGATCTGTGTCAGATTCGTTGCACAAAAGTAGCGCACTGCGTCGAGCAAGTTTCGGTTTTACCCTGCAATACGCGCTGTCCTGCGCCAGTCAACTTAGCGTCGGCAGCGGAAAGCCATTGCTGACTCGCCCGTGTGAGCCGAAAATTCGCCCTCCAATTTCCGGGTGTCGCGACGACCTGCCGCTCGGTGAGCAGAGAGCCTCGTTGTTGGAACGCCTGCAGCCCCCGGAACCCGACGAACGAACTACGCGCACAATTCGGCCTTAGCCGACATTGAGACGCGCTGGGTTCTACGTCAGCAATGTGGCGGCGGATTGCTGACAGTGGCAGCATCGAGCAGACGGACGGCAACTGTCCACATTAGCGAACTCACACTCCCGACCCTGATCGGACTGTCGACCGCCCGGAACATCAATGACTCTTCCCGAAGTAGAGTGGACCTTCATTGGTCGAATTCCACGGAAGGTTGTCTGTCAAACCAAAGCCGTCAATCGGTTTGATAGAACGAATGTCCCGTTAAGAAGCGTCCCCTGACCACTCGCGTAGAAGGAGTAATCTCGGTTTTTGACAACGACCATTCGCGGTAACGCATGAAGTTGTCGAATTAAGATTCATCTCCGATTAACGAGAACGCCGCCCAGAACGCCGGGTGGCGATAGCGACCGCCCGGGCTGCGCATGACATCCATAGCCGCAGCGCGGAGTGCCTCCGCGCGGGTCAGTTGCTGATGCTCGCGTTGCTGACGAAACACCCCTGTGGTCAAGAGCCGCGCGGAAACAGTCTCGACCGCCCAATTTGACACCAGCAGGCTCCTCGATCCAGCGAACATGAACGCTCGACCGAGACCTGAGACCGCTTCTGAGCCAATGCCATCTCCGCTCGCGGTGTTACATGCAGAGAGCACGACCCAATCAGCGTTAAGTTTCAGTGCAAGGATATCGTCCAAACCTAGAAGCCCGCTGCCACTTTCGTTCACCAATACCGGGTTGGAAAGAACTAGGGCAGGTTCATCGAGGCCGACGATATCCCCTGGTGCGACGCCGTGAGTTGCAAATGCTACGACGCGATAACGCGATAAATCGGATCGCTTTACATTGCCAACCGTAGCTCGCGGGCCGAGAAATACGTCGCGCTCTGGCAGAGCGCCCGCAATAGCAGCGATTTCGTTTAGCTCGTCGGCGGTGTCCGGCAGAGGCGGCAAGCGAGAATAGATCGACGAGAGTAGTCCGGGATCGTCTGGGGAATTCGTTCGTGTCGACGGATCTGTGTCGGACTGAACGACGGGCGCGGCGAGACGCCGGACGGCGAGTGGACCAATGGGTTCCTCGTCATCCAAGCTTGTCGGCGACACCGTTACCGCTTGATTGAGCGAACGAGTCTGACCCTCGGCATCATGTACTTCTGCGACAAAAACCGGGTTGCCGAATCCCACAAACGGAAGTCTTTGGGACACGTATGCGGTCGTCGTTCGGAGCGTAACCAGTGCATTCGCGGAAGGATATTGTGCTATCGCCACCTTGCGAAGTAGCCAAGGCATCTGCTCATAGTTCGGACGGGTATCAACTGGTACCGCGCTGACAGGTTCGGTTAGTAGCAACCCGAGCGGCAACTGTCCGAGCGCACCGCTGGGCACCACGCTAAGTACACGGGCGGTCGCCCAGGAATGTTCGTCAGGTGCCAGCAGCAATGTATAGAGACGCAGAGCGTCCGCACTATCAAAGCGCTTGAGGCGTCCGTCTCGAAGGTCGACGCTATGTCGAATCGCTCTGACCAGCCGGACGACCTCCTCGCGCCCGAGCACGATTGTTCTAAAAAGCACCAATTCCTGGGTGATCGTCCATACGTAGCTGCGGCGTTCACCCACGTAAATCGAGACCACCACCTCGCCTAGGCGCAATGCCCTTTGGACGTCAGTAGCCTTCGTCGGCACTGGATCGATGAGATTGCTGTACGCGGGGAAACTCCGAATAAGCTCGGCTCTGATTGCTGCACTACTTGTATTCGCTTCAGCCACTTGGCGCTCAAGCGTCACCATATTCCTGTTTTTTTCCTCGGCTGACGCCGTATTGCTCAGGCGTTCGAGCAGCCTGTCGAGTGATTGCGCGCGGTGTTCAGCATCTTGCTCATCGCGTGCGAGCTTCGCGAGCCTGTCATCAGGAAGATTTGCACGCGCGGCGCTAGAGGTAACGGCACGCTGAACGCTTGAATTACGCGCCGCATCTGCCACTGCGAATGCTTCATTCGCGGCGTCAATATTTTCGAGGGTGAGGCCGTCTTCACGAACTCGCGATAGTGCATCGAGATAAGCCTCATAAATCGCGCGGAGCCGAAACTGGCGCACAAACCCGCCGTCGCTGTCGGGGTTCTCTGCATCGAGCGAAGGTTTGATTAGGACCGGCATTGCGATCGCGAACTGCGCTAGCGCCGCGTCGTTTTTTCCCTGGTCAACAAGGGCGATTCCCAGATAACCGTGTAAATACGCTAACGACAGGTGGGTACTGTAGCCACGCCGTTCGCGGGCCTGCAGCATGTTTTTGAGCAATCGTTCGGCAGCTTCGGAGCGGCCGGTTCGTATCAAGGCGAGCGCCCAATCAATATTGCCCGATCCAATCATGGAGAATTGTTCCGGGTTCAGACGGAGGTCGATGTCACGCAACTTGAATACGTCGACTGCGTCGCTCCAACGCCCTTGAAGCGAAAAAGTGAGTCCGGTCCAAGCTCGCAAGCGTCCGAGAGCACGTGAATACGGCTCTATTTGGGCCGCTTGCAATGATTTGGTAGCGCGATCGAACAGTGCGCTAGCCTGGTCAACATTTTCTTGACGGAGACGAATCTGCCCGAGCAACGAAAGCGCGTTGCTGGCTTCAAGCGTGTTGGCGCCGGACTGCGCGAGCGTGTCGGTTAATCCAACGCGAGCAAACAATGCTGCCTCGCCTAGCTTACCGGTCGAGGCGAGCGCAGATGCGAGTTGGCGCTCTCGTTGAGCGGTGTGCTCAGCCGCGGCGCGTACTTGAGCGCTGTCGGGCGCGTGCAGCTTCCTTTGCTCGCGGAGAAAGGCTTGCTGTTCATCAAGTGACTGACGCGACAGCGCCTCGGCCTCCCTGTAGCGTCCCTCCGCCATGGCGATTCGCGCTTCCATCTCGTGCAGCGTCGCCATAAGATCGTTCTGACGCCGCAACCATGACTTCATTCTCTTCAGATCAGGAAGAGTAGCCTGTGCATCGGCGAGAGCACGTTTCGAATCATCGAGCCGACCGAGTTGCAAATACGAGCTAGCGAGCTTTGAGTTGAGTAATAACAATCGTCCAACGCTCTTTGAGTCGAGTTCGGCGATCGCCCGTTCCAGATACTCGATCTCAGCGGCTAGATTCCCCGATGCACGATATGCGGCCGATAAGTCACTACGAATCCGCCACTGTTCGCATTCGTCGGTTTGCACCTGACCGGTCGCCGCCCCGTATGCTTGGTTGAGGTCAGCGATCGCACCGGAGTAATGTCCAAGGGCATACTTTGCAATGCCCCGCTTCTGGAAGAAATCACATAGTTGTGCGGCGGTCGCGCCAGTAGGTGGGGTTGCGTGCGCCCTCGCCTCTAGTTCGGAGGTGACTGGTACTAGAGCGTCAATCGCGAACTCAGCGTCGGCGGAGCCTTGCGCCCGAATGACAGTCGACGCCGACATGCTCACGGCAAAAGTCGCCGCCGCAAGCAAGCATTTTAGAATACGCGAGCGGATGGGAATAGTTTGCGGAAATGCGAAATCGGTTGAGCCTCCGCAGAAGACGCAGTGCTTGAAAATCCAACTAAGCTCGAACGGTTTCATGATCTAACGCCTGGCGAATTGGTGCGGGTGCCCCGGCGGAAAATAACTACTTCCTAAATCGGCTTTGGCCACCTGTGAAAATCAGAGTCAAAGCAAAGTTGTAGATTGCGAAGAGCGGAGCCAATTAACCCTCACAGACAGTACGTATTATTCGCACTATAGTCTATGTCGAGCAGGGCGCTCCGAAAGCCGTTGTATCCGGCTTTCGCGGGTAATGCCGACTTAAAGGAGCGCATGATGAACAATAGAATGGTGTCCAAACATCGTCGCAATTTCTTCGTCACGTTCGGTCTCGCCGCTATCGGGGCCGTGCTCCCGTCCTCGGTGTACCCAAACAGCGGACTTACCCGCGAGGGTCAGCAAGGTGATCCAGACCTTCCTAGAGAGTTTCTGGAATTCGATCGTGAGACGATTATGGGCGAAAGTTATTCCACAAGGGGTCTATTCGAGGCGACGCCACCTAATTTCGGAAGCCTGCTAGTTAGTGAAGCGCAGCTGTGGGAAGGGCGAAACAGAAGGGACAATCCTGATTCGATTGCCGCGTTGCTGAACCTGTTTGATCTCCCACCGGCTCTGAACAGCCGGCCGGTGCCGTTCTGTGCTGTCGGCGTGTCGTATGTGGCTGCGATGGTATACGCAAAGGCCGTTGCACTGAGGGCGTCGAAAGATGGAACGAAGGCCGACCCGTCAAAAACGTTGCACAACTACCTCGCCGAGCTTGAACATTCGCATTTTCTGCCAACGCCCTCGGTAAATGACATGTTCTTGGTTGCACAAGGAAAGCATCGTTGGGTCTCAAGCGCCGATGTACCACGTCCCAAAGCTGGTTGGCTCGTCGTCTACAGTTGGAAAGGCGGCGCGCCTGACCATGTCGGCATTGTTAAGTCGGCGGGAGCTGATTCCATCGAGACCATTGAGTTCAATACCTCGCCCTCTCACAAAACCACGGCAGCCGAGCGGGAAGGCGGCTATGTCGCTAGCAGAACTAGGGCTTATCCGAGCAAGTTCGTTAAAGGTTTTATCCGCACAACGTAGCATTGAGCCGCAGGGGTCGATGGCAATTGCCGCTTCGAATTGCGCAAGGGCCATTCTTAAGAGTCTTAGATACATGCCGTTCGACGATTCGACGGAACAATCGCGAATTTCACGCTTCGTCCCCCCAACTTGAAGTCAGCGTCCGCTGGTGGGCTCCTTCCGGCTCGAGGCCTATGCCGGTCCATAGTGATGCGTTCTAGCAGACTCCGGACAAGTCCTGAGCAGGGTTCATCCGCGCTCCCTGGAACCGACATTGCGAAGCGCCGGAGTTAGGATGGCGTGAGCGGCGAGTATAGTCGACGATGCAACTGAAACGATCGGTCCTAACAGGGGAGCCGATTTTTGATCGGCGAGTCAGAGCGCGCCGCTTCCGTCGATCTCTACCGGGAGCGCCGCCATCGGCACGACACGTCCAAGGCTGCGCTCTGGATCACTGGAAATGGCACGGACGACGTTGATGTTCGTTCTGGAATCCGCTACAACTAAAAATCCGGGTCCTGGTACCGGTCAAACCGAAGATCCGCACATGGCTAATTGGCATCAACAATCAGGGACAAGCCGCGCGGTTGAGTCAGCAAGCTTTCTCGAAATTTATTCGCTCGAAGCGTTTGGGCCAGGGAGGAGCTGTGAGTCTTGTGATCTCCGGTCGCATCGTTCCGCTCACTCTGAACGGCAACGTCTCATCATCCGAGAAGGACACCTTCCAGGGCAAAGTGTGGATAGGCGATGACGGCCGAATAGAGCGCGTGACTCGTGGTAACGCATCTGCCCCGCGGAATGGCTTTGACAAGGCTGCCGTGGTCGACGTGGGAAGCAGTCTTGTGCTACCGGGCTTCGTCGATCTTCATAGCCATCTCGCATACGCGACCTTACCTCTCTGGACTGAGCCCGGTCGGACAAAGCCTTTTCTGCACCACGACTCCTGGCCGTCGGCCAGCACGTACGCTGGCGATATCACCTGGCCGGCCTATGCGTTCATTGAATCGGCACCCCATGAGCTCCTCGCCTATGCCGAGGTGCGAGCGCTGGTTGGCGGCACAACCAGCATTCACGGGTCGCCGCCAAAGAATCGTCCGCTGGACGGTTGGATGGTCCGCAATGTCGAGGACGAGACCTTTGGCGGGAGCGTTTCATTGAACCGGGTACTGACATCGACGTTGACTCTCAAGCCGGAGGTTCTTGCGACACGGTCCGCTCAGATGAAAGCAGGAGCCAGCTTCATCTATCACTGTGCCGAAGGCCAAGCGAACTCCATAGTCGAAAGCGAGTACCAAAGCGCACGTAAGTGCGGCTGCCTGCAACGGGGGTTCGTCGCCATCCACACGAATGCGCTTAACCCGGATGACTACGACGCGTGGACCGAGCCTGGCACGATCGTCTGGTCGCCGTTTTCGAACCTCTGGCTTTATGGAAGCACAACGGACGTTCCCTCTGCACTGGCACGGAAAATTCCTGTGTGCATCGGCTCTGACTGGGGACCTTCGGGAACGCGCAATCTCCTTGGTGAGATCAAAGTCGCCAGACTGGTGAGCAAGAGCAAGGGATGGAGGCTTACTCCCTTCGACCTCGTGCGCATGATCACCTGCATCCCCGGGGACGCTCTCGTCGGGCCTTGGGCAGTCCAGGCTGGACGCCTCCAGCCAGAAGCACTCGGAGATGTGGTGGTAATCAAGGCCGACCAGGCCGAAGATGCGTTTGCAAGGGTACTCGCCGCAACGGAGAAAGACGTACAGATGGTAGTAATCGGCGGCCGCCCGCTGTACGGAAACCCGGGCCTCATGAAGGCTGCAAAGGCGACGTTCCCTTCGAACCTGAAGATCGCGGGAGCAAAGCGAACCTTGTCGATGGCGAAGTTGGAGGACCGGTCGCAGCCTTGGACCTTCTCGGAGGTCCTGGCCCGGATGGAACAGGTCCGGGCCAATCCGAAGAAGGAGATCGACGCTGCCAAGAATGCGTTTGCCGCAGGCCGATTGACGGACACCGTTCCTCGTTTGCGACTGGCCCTCGACATGCCATTGGGGAAAGTGCCCATCGGCGGCCTGCCCAAGGACCTCGGCGAAGTTGTCGTTCCACTGATTCAGCCGCTCGAGCATGACGCAGCTTTCTTCGCGTCCATCAAGGGGCGAGGGTTCCACGGTGGCTTGCTTGATGGACTTGGCAAGTTCTATTCGTGACGAGATGAACCGGATGCGCAACTCATCGATCGCTGTGGATCGGCGGCAACAACGGCGGAGCCTTCACCATACCAGAAGTATGGCTGGCGCATCCGAAGGATGCTGAGCGAGCCGCTGCAACCGGCAGGGGCGACGAACGTTCGATCTGGACGTGATCGCGTCGGCCACACAAAATGGCAACTTACAGGAGGCTGGTCGTCAATAGCTTGTGCAGGTTGATGAATCCATGATGGGAAAATTGGCTGGGTACAAGTTTGCAGCCCGATTCTGCCCACGACATGCGAAACATCGCCCCGCACACCAGGAGGCGTCCTTCTAACACAACCATGGCGACCAAGACACCGTCGTTATTGAAGGCACAGACGGGTGTGCTTCTGAGCGAGTGGGCAGGCCTTCTGAAGGTTAGCCACGCAAAGCTTCCGGTGGCGTCCGATGGTCACCTGGATGCTTCCGATCGGGAAGTTGTGGTCGATGCCCTGCTGACAGCCATCGAAGGCGCGTACTGTCATCTGCATCAAAAGCGTGCCGGATATGCGAATGATCCGGTACAAGCGCTCCAGTTGCTGCGCACGCATGCAGCAGACATGAGCGAGGCGGAGTTCCACATGGCCGTGACCGGCATCATCGTCGACCTGCGTGATGCCCATACCATATACGCCGGACCGAAGTCACTCGCCGGCGCAGTCGCGCAGTTGCCCTTCCTGGTCGAGGCGTACGGCTCGACCGATGCTCCATCCTTCCTTGTGACGAAGGTCGGACACATCAAGCTCATCAAGGACCCTAGGTTCAAGCCAGGCGTGCTCCTGGAGACCTGGAACGGCATGCCATTTGGGCGCGCTGTCGCTATCCATGCAAATCGGGAAACGGGCGGGCGGCCAGATGCACGGCTAGCCCGCGCTCTCGAGTCACTGACGTTCCGGTCTTTGCAGTATGGACCTCCTCCCGACGAGATGTGGGTGGACATCGGCTTTCGTGACGGCGCCAGAAGGCCGCTGCGAGAGGTACGCATACCTTGGCGGATCGTTTGGCCGGGGAGCCCCGCAACCGGTGTACGCCTTGGGGCTCACGCTGCGCTTCGCGTTGCTGTGAGCCCAGCGGCCGAGCAGGTTCGGCGGGGTAAGAAGCTGATGTTTTCCGGCAAGCAGTGGAGGGCCGAGAATCAACGGCGAGAGATGGCGAGAGAGCCTGGATGGCTCAAAACACGCTTTCCGGACGCCCTGTCCGCCAAGCGGTTCCGCACGAAGGCGCTCGGCGACATTGGCTACCTACGTATCTGGACCTTCGATGTCGAGAACCACGAAGCCTTTGTCGACGAGGTGACGCGTCTGGTAGAGCAACTGCCCGCCGTAGGTCTCATCGTCGACGTCCGCGGCAATCCTGGAGGTCTCATTTGGGCGGCAGAGCGCATGCTTCAGCTGTTCACGCCGAACAAGGTGTCGCCGACGCGGTTTAGCCTGGTGGCCACGCCTCTGACCCGTGCAATGGCACGGAGCGCTTTCAATCGCATGGAGCTTGAACCGTGGATCACCTCTCTAGAGTCGGCCATCTCGACTGGCGAGGCGTACTCCCAAGCGCTCCCCATCACCGACCCGTCCTGGTGCGATGACGTGGGTCAGCGGTACGGCGGTCCAGTCGTTTGCGTGGCCGACGCCAACACGTATTCTTCGGGCGACCTCTTTTGTGCGGGCTTCGTCGACAACGAAATTGGGCCGCTCGTGTGCGTAGGCCAAGCCACGGGTGCCGGCGGTGCCAACGTCTGGACAAGCCAGGACCTGACCGATGCACTGGAAGGCACTGAGTTCGAGCTTCCTCGGCTTCCAGACGGCGTGAGCTTCACAATGGCATTTCGGCGGGCAGCGCGCTGCGGAGACTCGGCCGGCGTGCCCATCGAAGACTTGGGGATCGCTGGTATTCCGTATGCAATGACCCGTCGCGATGTTCTGGACGGCAATGCAGACCTTGTCGCCTACTGTGCACAGTTGCTGGCAGGCGCGCCGCAATCAAGCTTGCACGTGGCACTCAGGAAGTCCGAAGTGACGGTTACGACGACCGGATTAGATGAGCTCGAGGTATACGTCGACGGCAGACCAGTTGAAGCAGCGCGTTCGATCACGGACGAAGTTTTGAACCTCCCTCGTCCTACGACGGGCAAGACACTCGAACTTGTATGTCGTAAGGCCGGCGTCGTGGTTCAGCGCCGCAGGCTCGCGATCGAGTAGATTCAGGAGGCAAATATGACGACACTGTTCTGTCCCGGATATTCGCATGAGCCGTTTCGCTCACTCGTCGAAGTGTATCCCGGCACTTCTGTCTATCCCTCCAACGCCTTTCGGGTAGAGTGGGGCCCAATCTTCCATCGTGGACGGTTGGACGGGACAGCTCGGGTACTGGTTCTTGGCCAGGATCCGGCGCAGCACGAGACCATTGCCAGGCGCATCCTGATGGGCACGGCCGGGCGACGGGTACAGGGTTTCTTGACTCGGGATAGACAACAGCTACGTGATGATCAACACGTTTATCTATAGCGTCTATGGCCAGCAAGGCGGTGCGCACCACATCGATGACGCTGCCATAACGGATTATCGAAATAGTTGGCTGAAGGCCATCCTGGACGGGAGTCAGGTCAAGGCAGTCGTGGCCTTTGGCTCTTTCGCGGACAAGGCCTGGAAGAAGTGGCTCGCATCAGCCGACGCCGCCGGGCGTCCGACGCTTGCATACCAGAAACTTCCACATCCAACATCGCCAGAGGCGGGCGGCGGAGACGTTGCTGCTGCTACCAAGACGATGCTGAAGGCATACAACGCCGGCCTTACCGCGCTGGCGCCCGCCATCGCTCCGGCGGACCAGCCAGGGGCGATTGCGCCCTATGGAGATGCCTTCACGCCGACTGACCAACCGGCAATCCCGCAACGAGACCTGCCTGCCGGTTCGCCGGTGTGGATGGGAACCACGAACGAGTGGGCGGTCCGGGAGGGCTCGACTGCGACCGACAAGCGTTTGAACATAAGGGTAACGGCGTCTCCTTGACGCCATGAAAGGCGTAGACGCCAATAAACCTCTGACTCCTGTACAAACGGCGCGATGTGATAAAGCGGCGCCTTGGTGACGGATTTGCGCCCATTTTGACCGCCATGAGATGAGTGAGCAGACCTGGGCCCGGTAGGCCGCGATCGATAGGACAGCTGGGAAAGCGACGGCGAACGCGGCGCCGCGATCTACACGTTGATCGCCATCGCCAAACTTGACGACCTCGATCCTGGGGCTTATCTGCGCTACGTTATCTAACACATTGCCGAGCATCCGGTCAATCGCGTGAGCGATCTCCTGCCGTGGGCCGTCCCTGATCAGTTGCCACCTACACAGCGTAAGCATCTGATTTGTACCGTTCCCCGCCTTCCGTAGAAGATGCAATCATCGGCTGCGACGGACACGAGTGACGACTCTGCCCACAAACAGCGAGAATGGACACAGTGACTCAGACAGTCGAGTTACCCGCGAGGCGCCAGAACCGACGGCATGCATTGGAACGGAAACGATTGGTCGTCGAGCAGACGTTAGAACCCGGTGACTCGGTCGCACGGGTCGCCCGCGACAACAACGTCAACTCCAATCAGGTGTGGGCTAGGCGCAAACTGTACGCTCATGGTCTGTTGGTCGAAGATGCGCGCGCAGAGACCATGGTGCCTGTCGTCGTCGATGTACAGTCCGATCGACCCGCGGCCCATGCGCCGGAGGCGCCGGCGCCCCCGGTGGCTACAAAACGGCAGCATTGAACTTCAGTATGGCAATACATCGGTCCGGATAGCCGCACTGCACAACGAATAGAATCAACCACTTTTGGCCTTCGAACTATGGGCAGATGGAAGTCTGGCCGCCGCCATGGCGCTGCGACGAAAACCTGTGCATCGAGGGCTAGCCGGCGCGGAAACTTACCTCGATTTTGGGCGTTCTTCGACTACAACCATGGTCACGACTCGCAGGGCGGCGTCTCCACCTCTCAGCCGCTACCAGAAAATGCGGGATTTCGGAGCTACGCCCGAACCTGCACCATCGACCCACGCCACAAGCAGGTCAGCGGGCCGTGGTTTCGTCGTTCAGAAGCACTGGGCGAGTCGCCTTCACTACGATTTCCGGCTTGAGCTGGATGGCGTGCTGGTTTCGTGGGCTTTACCCAAGGGGCTCTGCTACGACCCAAAGGAAAAACGGATAGCCATCCGCGTGGAGGACCATCCGCCGGAGTACGCTACATTCGAAGGAACGATTCCACCTAAGCAGTACGGCGCTGGCACCGTAATAGTCTGGGACCGCGGGACGTGGGAGCCAGTCGGTGACCCCAGAAAAGCATTGGTTGCCGGCAAGCTGATGTTTCAACTCCATGGCGAAAAGCTCGCTGGTCTGTGGGAACTGGTCAGGATTTCGAAGCCGGAAGACAAGCAAGACCAGTGGATGCTGTTCAAGAAGCGAGACGAGTGGGCGCAAGCGCTGGCGAAATACGACGTCATCAGGGCGCTCCCCGACAGCGTCATCACGAAGCCGCTCGGGCTGCTCGAAGAGCGGGAGCGGAAAGTCGTGCGGCCGGTGCGCAAGGGCATCCAGGAACTAGACCTGTCTGCCGCCACGAGCGCGCCGCTCCCCGCCAAACTCGAACCGCAGCGCGCGACGCTGGCTTCGTCGCTACCAACGAGCGGGGACTGGATAGTCGAGTCGAAACTGGACGGTTACAGAATGCTCGCCCGCGTCGACAAGGGGCGCGTGAGGCTGGTCACAAGCGGCGGCCACGACTGGACGAAGAAGCTCCCAAGTCTGGCTGCAGAAGTTGCAAACCTTCCAGTCTCCAGTGGCTGGCTTGACGGCGAAATTGTCGTGCTGAGCAACGGGCTGCCAGATTTCGGCGCTCTTCAGAACGCTATAGATGGCGCCACGAACCAGGAAATTATTTATTTTCTGTTCGACCTCCCGTACTTCGATGGGAAGGACCTCAGGAACGTCCCACTGTGGGCGCGGCGCGGCCTGCTTTCACACCTCCTCAAGGATGGGGGCGACCGCATACGGTTCAGTCAGGACTTTGACGCTCCGGTGGCCCAGATATTTGAGGCGGCGGCTGGGCTCGGTCTCGAAGGCCTGATGTTGAAACGTCGCGACGCAGTATATGAGTCAGGAAGAACCCAGACATGGTTGAAGGCAAAGTGCCGGCTGCGACAGGAACTGGTTGTCTGCGGCTTCACCACTAGAGGCGGCAAGGACGGAGAAGTCGGCAGCCTCCTGCTCGGATACTATGTGGGCAATCAGCTTCACGACGCCGGCAGCGTCGGTACCGGTTGGAACGCCCGTACTGGCCGGGACCTATGGATGCGCCTGACGCCGCTTGAGCTGGATGCATCTCCGTTTGACGTAGCCGTATCGAAGCCCAGCCGCTGGTCGAGGCGTGCGGCGGACACCGAGCGCTGGGTTCGGCCTGAGCTCGTTGCCGAAGTCGAATTTGCCGAGTGGACCGCGGAAGGTGTCGTGCGTCAAGCGTCGTTCAAGGGTCTGCGCGTCGACAAGCCCGCGCGCCTTGTTGTCCGGGAAGCCGGTGAGACTCTGACGCCAGCGCCCGCCTCTCATGTGAAGGTCACGCATCCTGAGCGTATCGTCGACCCGACAAGCGGCGTCACCAAGCTGGACCTGATTCGGTATTACGAAAGTGTTGCCCAATGGATGCTTCCGCACCTGAAGGACCGGCCGCTGGCCATGGTCCGCGCGCCCACTGGCATCTCTGGTCAGCTGTTTTTCCAGAAACACGCTGAAAAGACAGCCATGCCGGGCCTGAAAGCCCATGACCGCGATTTGTGGCTGAATCACCCGCCGCTACTTACAGTCGATACTGCGGACGCACTGGTGTCCGCGGCCCAGATGAATGTCGTTGAGTTTCACACCTGGAATTCCACCGTCCTGCAAATCGACAAACCCGACCGGGTCATCTTTGACCTCGACCCGGGCGAAGGGGTCAGATGGGAGCAGATTCAGGAGGCGGCTGTGCTTGTCCATGCGTTGCTGACGGAACTGGAGCTGAAGGACTGGCTGAAGACAAGTGGAGGCAAAGGACTGCATGTTGTCGTGCCGCTAACGCCCCGGCTGGACTACAAATCGGTGAAAGCATTCTCGCAGGCGTTCGTCCGGTATCTGGCGAAGACCATCCCCGACCGATTTTCGGCAACGTCGGGCGCCTCCAACAGAATTGGCAAAATCTATGTTGATTACCTGCGCAACGGCAAGGCGCAGACGACTGCCACGGCATTTTCTGCGCGGGCCCGCCCGGGAATGGGGGTGTCGATGCCAGTGTCGTGGGAGCAGTTGCCCGACCTGAAAAGCGGCGCGCACTGGACGGTGCAAACGGCGAGAGAGTATCTTAGCTTCCAGACGCAGGACCCGTGGGAAGAGTATTGGTCAACGCGCCAGTCACTGGCGTCAGCCGTAAAGCGCCTGCGCTAGGAAGTCCGTTCGGCTGAACACGGTCTCGGAAGTGCATGGCGAGAACCGTCGGCGACGGGCACAGCTCATGCTGTGCAACGCGAAGGGCTGTCCCCTCGAAGCGGATAGTGTGTAAGCAGCGCTGCGGCGGTTCGCCCGCCGCTATCAGGAGAATCACATGGCTGCCCGTTCCATTGCATCGCTGACGCTTTCCTTCGGTCTGGTATCCATACCGGTGAAGCTTTATTCAGCTACGGACAGCGCTGCTGGCGTTGGCTTCAATCTGCTGACGCCGGAAGGCGGCCGGGTCAAGCAGCAATACATATCCGAGGCTACTGGCGATGTCGTCGCCCGCGCTGACATGAAAAAAGGCTACGAATTCGAAAAGGGGCAGTTTGTCATTTTTGCTCCTGACGAATTGAAGGCGCTCGAGGAAGGGGCGAGCCACGTTGTCGAGATTGTTTCCTTCGTCCCGGAAAAGTCGGTGGACCCGCTCTACTATGACAAGGCGTACTTCATCACCCCGGACAAACGGGGAGGCAAACCCTATAGCCTGCTGCAACAGGCCATGCGAGAAAGCGAACGTTGCGCGCTGGCAAAATGGTCGTACAAGGGAAAGACCCGAATCGTTCAGATAAGGCCGGCGGAAGATGGGATGGTCTTTCAGCAATTGCTGTTTGCCGATGAGGTGCGGGCGCTGAGCGATTTGCACATCGAACAGGTGAGTGTCAGTGATACGGAGCTGAAGCTCGCCCTTCAAATCATCGACCAGGTGTCGGAAGACGCGTACGACCCGACTGCGTACGAAGACGAAGAGAAGAAACGAATTCTTGAAGCCATCGACCGGAAGATTGCTGGCAAACAGATTGTCTCTCCGGAGGCGCCAGCAGAGGAGTCCGGTGGCCAGGTGATTGACCTGATGGAAGCGCTGCGAGCAAGTCTGAGCACCAACAAGGCAAAGCGAGCCACACCTGCCAAATCGGTTGCAAAGACGGCTCCGGCAAAAAAGGCTTCGGCGGATGACGTTGAAGGACTGTCAGCCAAACCGCGACGCCCCGTCAAACGAGCCGCTCCGAGAGTCGACGTGAAAGATGCGCCGCCGGCAAAGGTTCGAGCTCGCAAGTGAACAGAAGAAATCTGTCACACGACTATTCGTTGCGAAGCCTCCAGTCCCTGCTGGGCGTTTCGCGCAGAGTTCTGTCTGGACTGATTGACGCGGGCTTTGTTCATCCCGCGCGTGGTCGGCGAAACGAACTCCGATTCTCGTTCCAGGATGTCGTGGTCCTTCGCACCGCATTTCAATTGCAGTCGGCGAAGGTTTCATCGCGGAAAATTCTAAAGGCGCTTGCCAAGCTGAAAGCTGAACTCCCCGATGAGCTTCCGCTGTCTGGAATCCGAATCACATCTGTCGGCGAAACTGTAGCGGTCAGGTCAGGACAGTCCCAATGGGACGCTGCATCAGGCCAGCACCTGCTTGATTTCGAGGTTGCACCTATCCGAGGTGATGTAGCGTTTTTGGACTCGGCTCCGCGAAACCTGGCGAGTCGGGAAGAGCAGGCAGAAGAATGGTTCGCACTTGCCGAGCAGCTCACCGAAACAGATGCGGTGGGTGCGGAACAGGCCTACCGGAAAGTGCTTGAGCTTGCGCCATCACCGCATTACGACGCATATACCAATCTGGGCGTATTGCTATGCGAGGCGGAAACGCGTTGCGATGAGGCGTTGTCCATTTTCGATGGTGCACTCGAGCATTTTCCCGACGACGCGTTGCTTCACTTCAACCGCGCGGTCGTCCTGGAGGAACTGAAACGCTACGACGCGGCGGCAGCGGCCTATCAGCGATGCATAGAAATTGACCCGACGCATGCCGACGCTCACTTCAACCTTGCCCGGCTAAGCGAGATTCGTGGCGACAAGCAAGGTCTCGTTAGGCACCTGAGCGCCTATCGGCGGCTGGTCGGCTGAATTAGATTTGCCGGTCGGCAATAGGCGGCATGCCGCCGGTGAAAAAACCTTCATAAGTAATAGCGCCGCAGCATAAGCTACGGCGCTTGTCATTCAGAAGACCGAAGGCTAACTGACGACAAATCGCTGCCTAAGGCTGAACGCAAGCGTCGTCAGGTTGAGCATGCATCGACAATTAGCGGCCGAGCCAAATTGGTCAAGCTTGCCGACAAGATTTGCAATCTGCGCGATGTCGCTGGCAATCCGCCGGCAGATTGGCCGCTCGAGCGCCGACGGAAATATTTTGATTGGGCCAAGGCTGTAGTTGACCAGCTCCGTGGCGTGCATCCGGGCCTCGAAGCGTTGTTCGACGAGGTCTACCGTACGGGCAAGGAGTCACTGGCAGAGGCCTGACCAGGCAAGATTGAAGTCAGGTCCATTACTGGCTTCCAGGTTCTTGCACCAGAGGAGTGAGGAGGGTCTATGTGTGCCAAGGAAATGCAATCTCCACCGAGGTCGGCAAAACCGGTTGGGTTATTGATGCCGAGCATGTCTCGTGGCAAGTGCGGTTTCGTCCGTCGCATGGGTACTGGCGACATTGAAATCGAGCTATACGAGTTTGGTGCGCGGTCAGAGTACGAAGGTCCAACGGTTTTTATTGTGGGCACGCAAGATGTACCGGCGCTGGCCGAGCGGTTGGCGGTTGGTTTTGGTGGCCCGGTTCCAACAGTTGAGGCGCTGCCCGAGCACCTGTCGGAGTTTCTCGATGTCGAGAGCTTGGTTGATTGGCTGACCGCGACATCGGGTATTCGAGCAAAAGAGCGTGGTTTTCAACGGCTGACGGAAGACGAAATTCGCTTCTGTGATGCGCTCGCCACAACGAGTCAGCCGTCCGCGAGTTGACCGACGAGACGCTCAAGAAAATTGCACACGAACTCACCGAAAACCTGCGCCAGAACATCACTGTGGACTGGTCGGAGCGGGAGAGCGTGCGAGCCAGGCTGCGGCTGATGGTCAAGCGTATCCTTCGTAAATACAAATACCCGCCTGACCAGCAGGACGGCGCGGTGGAACTGTTCTGCAGCAAGCCCAGGCGCTCGGGGAGGCGTGGAGCTAGCAAGCCGCAACATTTCCCGAAGCGTTCCAGCGGTCGCTTCGGGAGTGTGATTTCACGACGTCAGGGTCAACCGCTCCCGATGATTCCTTGCCGACAACGAGTACGATTGCACCAGCCGCGAATCAGCACGTTCACCTCGAGGGTAACCTGACCGAAACATCATCGTGTTCATCCAGCGCAGTTACCAACATCGTGTCCTGACCAGTTCAACAGGGGCCTGCGCCGGTTTCTGCGAGACGGTGCGTCGGCGCGCGGACCCAAATCGGTATGAGAACCGTTAACGTTCTCGGTTAGGCCGCGTTTTAGGGGCTTTGTGATTCAGGTTTCCTGAATCAAATACGCTACGTGGTGGCGAACAAAAATAGGCAAGTACTTCACGATGGCATCCAAACACGAAATCAAGCGTTTCAGGGCAAACCTCTCTGATGAACTTCATAGTGCTGCGCTATACGAAACGCTTGCCAAGGTCGAGGAGGATGAAACCCGCAAGCAGGTCTACGGCGACCTGGCCAAATCAGAGCGTGACCATGCGCAGGTGTGGGCGGAAAAGCTGAGAGCCAACGGGGCCCGCCCGAAGGGAACCGGGCAGGCCGTCAAGACACGCCTGATGAAGACACTGGTCCGCTTGTTCGGCGCGGGTTTCGTATTGCCCACGCTTGCTGCGGCGGAGTACGCAGACCGGAACAAATATCTGGGGCAACCGGATGCGGGGCGCATGTCGGCCGACGAGCATCACCACGCCGCAGTGGTCCAGACGCTGGCTCATGGCGGAGACCCGGACATGTCGCAGGGCGCCCGTATTGCCGCAGCCGAGTCATGGCACAAGGGGGTGTCGTCGGGGAACGACCTGCGCGCAGCAGTACTCGGCGCGAACGATGGTCTCGTCTCCAATTTCTGTCTGATTATGGGCGTGGCGGGTGCGGGAACGGGCAACAAGGCAATCCTGCTGACAGGGCTTGCCGGGTTGATAGCCGGAGCGTGCTCAATGGCGCTGGGTGAATGGCTTTCGGTGACCAACGCCCGGGAGTTGGCTAGCACCCAGATTGCGAAAGAAGCCGACGAGTTGGAGACTTCGCCCGAGGCCGAAGAGCACGAGTTGGCGCTGATTTATCGCGCGAAAGGGCTCAAAGCCGATGAGGCGAAGCGCGTGGCATCGCAGATGATGCGCGACAAGGACAAGGCCCTTGATACGTTGACACGGGAGGAGCTTGGACTGGACCCGGCGGAGCTGGGCGGGAATCCGTGGTCGGCTGCTGGCGTCTCCTTCTGCCTGTTCTCGGTCGGTGCCATTTTCCCGGCGATGCCGTTCCTATGGACGCATGGACTCAGCGCCATCGCGCAATGTATCGTGCTGAGCGCTCTTGCTCTCGCGTCCATCGGAGTCTTCACATCACTCTTTAACGGACGAAGCGCGGCCTTCTCCGCATTGCGGCAGGTTGTCATCGGCCTTATCGCTGCAGCTTTCACGTTCGGCGTTGGGCGACTCCTGGGCGTGTCTGTTTCGTAGTGCGTGGCTACGCGCGTCTGCTATTCGTCGCTCTCTATCCAGGCGCGACACCACGCGATGCCAGCGTTCTCAGCATCCTCCTCCGTTCCGAAGTGTCCAAGGACTCCAGACACGTTGACGACTTTCGTATGGCGCGTGATTGGGCCGCTCCCAGCGAACCGTTCGGTCCGCGGGGTGTCTTCCTGTTGCAGGATGGCGTGACCCCATAGCGTGTATCCACGATATTTCTCAGTTTGCATCCGTCGACCTCTCAAGGTCCTCCATGCCGTGCACTGTGAATCATTCACTAACGCAAGCGGCTCGACAAGTATCTATTGCCTGAGGCGCCGCGTGTCAATTCCGGCCGTCTTCAACGCAGCGTCAATCATCCTCAACTCTTGGCCAAAATCAAGCGGCCATTCTTCGCCGTCGCACTGGACGGTCATGCCGTTGTGCATGGAAATAAGGCGACGCGCTTTAAACAAGGCATCGACAAGCTTTGATTCGCGTTCGGCCTCCCGAACCCAGTCATCTGCTCTCACGGTGGAACCTCCTCTGAGCAATGGAAGCAGGACATGAGGCCGAGCGATGTATGTCGCGCAGCCCATTTCTCCAAATATAAGTGACAGTTCACGCCTACGAATTTACGTGTAGGATACTGTATAAATATACAGGTTTTTCAGGTCCACATGTCGCGCACAACCGTCACGGCCGAAGAGATACATCCGTCCCTGTGGCGTGCGTCCCGGCTCGCGCGTGGCCGTGGGCGGGTCGTCGAGACTGGCTATCCGGCCCTGTCGGCGGAGCTTCCCGGTGGAGGCTGGCCGGTCGGAGCGCTCATCGACCTGATGGTCCAGCAAGCCGGGGTGGGTGAATTGCGACTGTTGCGCCCGGCGCTCAGTGGCTCGAGCGACCGCCCTGTGGCGTTCGTGCAGCCGCCACACTCCCCGGACGGACTTGGACTCAACTACATCGGACTTCCCATTGACCAGGTGCTGAGGGTGAAAGCGCAGAAGACCGCCGATGCGCTTTGGTCGGCTGAGCAGATTCTGCGGGCAGGCAGTTGCGGTGCGCTCATCTTCTGGGCGCAATACGCGCAGGCATCATCGCTGCGGCGCTTGCATCTGGCGGCGCAGTCATCCGAAACACTTTTCGTGATGGTCAGGCCCCTGGCAGCGGCACAGGACTCATCGCCCGCGCTTTTGCGGCTCGCTTTAAGACCATCCGCCGACGGTCTAACCGTTGACATTGTGAAACGACGAGGGCCAGCGCGCGCAGAGCCTCTGTCGATTCCCCTTCAACCCACTCCTGTATTGCTTTCCCGACATGCGCGTCTTTCTCGCCGTCCACTTGCCGAAGTTGCCGCTCGAGGTGTTCCGACCGAAGTGGTCATCTGAGCCCGCGCACGGAAGTGCTGTACTGGAGAAAGACAAAGTGGTCATCACAGACAGCACGGCTCGCGCAGCTGGCGTGCGCCTCGGGATGAAGCGCGGCGGAGTGCTGACACTGTCGCCGGAAACGGAGATGCATGAACGCGATGCGGCCAAGGAGGCCGCGGCACAGCGGGAGGTGGGCATCACCCTGATGCGGTTTTCACCTGAGGTCGCCTTGCTTGACGAAGCGACCGTCGTTGTTGAGGTCGGCGCGAGTCTGCGACTCTTCGGCGGCCTGCTTGCATTGTGCCGCGAAGCGAAAGCGGTCCTTGGGACGCTCGGACTTACAGCACGCATTAGCGCTGCGCCGACCGGCCAGGGTGGCTGGTTGCTTGCAAAATTCGGGAACCGGCGCGTGCTCAAGCTGGCATCGCTCGAGCAACGGCTATCCGCTTTGCCGATGATGTCGGTTCCTGAGGTTCGTCCGTTCGGAGACTGGTTCTCCGGACTTGGCTGCGAGACCATTGCTGACATTAGGCGTCTGCCGCGCGCCGGCCTGCAGCGGCGATGTGGTGAGCATCTGCTCGATTCGCTTGACCGCGCATTCGGTACGGCTCCCGAACTCTTTGACTGGCTCGAGCTGCCGCCCACGTTCTCCGCACGTATCGAAATGCCGGACCGCCTCGAGCATGCTGAAGGCGCAGTGTTCGGTGCGCATCGACTCATCGTGCAATTGTTTGGCTGGCTTTGCGCGAAGCAACTGGCCGTTACGGCCATCAAGCTGCTGCTCGAACATGAACGCGGGCGCGACGCTATCGAGCCGACGACCATCGACATCGCATTGGGTGAGCCGACCTGGAAGGAGGAGCATCTTGTCAGGCTACTCAAGGAGCGATTACACCGGATTGAGCTGGCAGCACCGGTCATCGCGCTCCGCCTCGATGCGTCCAAAGTCGAGTCCGCCGCGCCAGCTTCCGATACGCTATTCCCGGAGCCGGGAGGTTCGAAGGAAGACCACGCACGCCTTTTGGAGCTGCTTGTTGCGCGGCTTGGAGAGGACAATGTTCTTCGACCCGCGCCGACTGCCGACCATCGCCCGGAGGTCGCAAACCGTTGGGTGCCGGTGACGTTCAAGTCGAAGCAGGAAGCACTTCCGCTCGGTCTACCGAGACCAACCTGGATGCTGGACAGACCGGTGAGACTGCTGATGCGTCAGCATCGTCCCTTCTATGGTTCTCCACTGCGGATGGTGTCACCTGGCGAACGCATCGAGGCCGGTTGGTTTGATGGTGAGCTCGTGACGCGCGATTATTTCGTGGCGCAGGCGGAAGACCAGAGTTGCTATTGGATATATCGCGAGCGTGTCAGCAGCCGCGATGCGGAAGAGGAGCAGCGGTGGTTCCTTCACGGACTGTTCGGTTGATGCGTCATGGACACCACCTTCAATATCCTTCCGGCGTATGCCGAGCTCTTTTGTCTCTCGAATTTCAGCTTCCTGCATGGCGCTTCCCATGCCGAGGAACTGTCTGAGCGCGCGGCACAGCTCGGCTATTCGGCACTGGCTGTCACAGACGAATGTTCGCTAGCTGGTGTTGTGCGTGCGCACGTCGCAGCGAAGGAGACGAAGCTACCGTTTATCGTCGGCTCGTTCTTCCGGCTCGTCAACGCCGACGGGACGCCCGCATTCGGACTAATCCTCCTCGCCCAGAACCGCGAGGGATACGGAAACCTGTCTGAACTGATTACGCTCGCCCGCACCCGGGCAACCAAGGGCGAATATCGCCTGACGCCGCAGGACCTCTCCCGCCCCGAGAAGGAGTATCGGCACCTGCGTGGGATGCCAGATTGCCTTGCCATTCTCGTACCTGATTTTCCAGCCAACGAGGATGCCCTTACCGCGCAAGTCGAATGGCTGGACGATACCTTCACTGGCCGGGCCTGGGTAGGTTTGGTGCTTCACCAACGCGCCATGGACGACATTCACCGTGGCTCGGTCGAGTTCATCGCGCGCAACCTGGATGTACCCGTGGTAGCGCTGGGTCAAGTCGTCATGCATGTGCGCTCGCGCAAGCCACTTCAGGACACGATGACCGCCATCCGGGTCGGCAGGCCTGTACACGAATGCGGTTACGACCTGGCGCCAAATGCCGAGCAGCATCTGCGTTCAAGACTGCGACTCGCGAATCTGTACCCCGACGATGCGCTCGCAGCGACCGTCGATATCGCAAGT
>NZ_JARESV010000076.1:0-27360 GCF_046026985.1 Paraburkholderia sp. RL18-101-BIB-B | reverse complement strand
TGATCAACGTGCGCTCGCCGGCACCACCGCTCATCGCACTGCTCGGTCTGCTCGGCATGCTGGGCGGCGAGCAGGTGATACCGGTTGCAACGCGCCTCCTGTCAGGCACCACCCTGTCGGCCGCATGGCGCGACGCCCATTGCACGAGCCACGTCTTCGGCATACTGCCGGGCCGCCAGGCTTCAGAACAGGCGCGACGCGAGACGGCCGACACCGAGGAGAACCGCTCATGACTACCTCTCACACCGTTCCCGATCTCATACTGCGCAACGGCCGCTTCACGACGCTCGACCGCGCGAAGCCGGTCGCGAGCGCCGTTGCAATTCGGGAAGGCAGGTTCGTTGCCGTCGGCGACGACGCCGAAGTTGTGCCGCTTGCCGGTGCGACGACTCGTGTGATCGATTTGAAGGGTCGACTGGCTCTGCCTGGTCTCATCGACAACCACACGCACGTCGTACGCGGCGGGTTGAACTTCAATATGGAGCTGCGCTGGGACGGCGTGCGCTCGCTCGCCGACGCAATGAACATGCTCAGGCGCCAGGTCGCGGTCACGCCACCGCCGCAGTGGGTGCGTGTGGTTGGCGGTTTCACCGAGCAGCAGTTCGTCGAGAAGCGGCTGCCGACCATCGAGGAGTTGAACGCTGTCGCGCCGGATACGCCCGTCTTCATCCTTCACCTCTACGACCGGGCGCTGCTGAATGCGGCCGCGCTGCGCGTCGTCGGCTATACGAAGGACACGCCCGAGCCGCCGGGTGGCCAGATCATGCGCGATAGCCAGGGCAACCCGACCGGGCTGCTGCTCGCGAAGCCCAATGCGGCGATTCTCTACGCGACGCTCGCGCGGGGGCCGAAGCTGCCGTTCGACTATCAACTGAATTCGACGCGTCACTTCATGCGCGAGCTGAACCGGCTCGGCATCACGGGCGTGATCGACGCGGGCGGCGGCTTTCAGAACTACCCGGACGACTACGAGGTCGTCCAGAAGCTGGCCGATGAAGGACAGATGACCATCCGGCTCGCCTACAACCTGTTCACGCAGAAGCCGAAGGCGGAGAAGCAGGACTTCCTCGACTGGACCAGGACCTCGAAATACAAGCAGGGGGACGACTACTTCCGGCACAACGGCGCGGGAGAAATGCTCGTCTACTCCGCCGCCGACTTCGAGGACTTCCGTGAGCCGCGCCCGGACATGCCGCCGCAGATGGAAGGCGAGCTCGAAGAAGTGGTGCGCGTGCTGGCCGAAAACCGCTGGCCGTGGCGCCTGCATGCCACTTACGACGAGACGATCAGCCGGGCGCTCGACGTCTTCGAGAAGGTCAACCGCGATATTCCACTAGCGGGCATCAACTGGTTCTTCGACCACGCGGAGACGATCTCGGAACGCTCGATGGACCGTATCGCCGCGCTTGGCGGCGGCGTGGCGGTGCAGCATCGCATGGCCTATCAAGGCGAGTACTTCGTCGAGCGCTACGGGGCGGCAGCGGCCGAGGCCACGCCACCGGTCGCGAAGCTGCTCGAGAAAGGTGTGAAGACCTCAGCCGGCACCGACGCGACGCGGGTCGCTTCATACAACCCCTGGGTCTCGCTTGCGTGGCTAGTGACCGGAATGACGGTAGCCGGTCTGCGTCTCTATCCGCGGCGCAACTGCCTCGACCGCGAGACGGCGCTGCGCATGTGGACGGAAAAGGTCACCTGGTTCTCCAACGAGGAGGGCAAGAAAGGCCAGATTGCAGTCGGCCAGTTCGCCGATCTGATCGTGCCCGACCGCGACTTCTTCGCCTGCGCGGAGGACGAGATCGCGCAGACGACATCGGAACTGACGATCGTCGGCGGACGTGTGGTGTACGGCGTGGGCGAATTCGGTCCTCTCGACGACAGCGCGCCGCCGCCCGCGATGCCCGACTGGTCGCCGGTGCGCCGGTTCGGCGGCTTCGCGGCGTGGAAGGACGCTGCGGGCTCGCGCGGCCAAGGCGAATCCACGTTGCAACAGGTCGCCGCCGCGGCGTGCGGGTGCTCAAGCGCCTGCTCGGTGCACGGCCACAGTCACGCGCGCGCATGGTCGGGCAATGCGCCGGCCTCGGACCTGAGCGCATTCTGGGGCGCGCTCGGCTGCGCCTGCTGGGCGGTCTGACGTGAGCACCCTCAAAACACGCAATCCCGAGTGGGTGAGCACGATCCTCGGATGGCGCTGGCTCCTGCCGGTGGCGCGCGCAGCGCTGGTGTCCGCGTACGTCCTCGGCGGCGTAACCAAGCTCGTGCATTTTTCCGCGGCCGTCGCCGAGCAGGAGCATTTCGGGCTTCGTCCGGGATGGCTCTGGGCGACGCTCGCGATCGTCGTCGAACTTGGCGGGTCGGTCTGCGTGATCGCGAACCGGCTGGTCTGGTTGGGCGCGGGCGGGCTGGCCTGCCTGACGGCCATCGCCATGCTCGTCGCCAACGACTTCTGGAACGCGGCGGGCAACGCGCGCTTTTCGGCGACCAACAGTTTTTTCGAACACCTCGGGCTGATCGCCGCCCTCGTCATGGCGGCGTGGCTCTCCGATCTGGATGGCCGGCGCGTAGATGCACGCTCTCAGCAAAAACACTAAAGGAACGCCAATACCATGCCCATGATCCGTTCCCTGATCGCGACCGCCCTGGTTTCAGCCAGCGTCGCGATGTCGTTTCCCGCCACCGCGACGCCTCCGCTGAAGATGCATCCGGCGAGCCCGATCATCGCCGTCGGACCGCAGTACGATACGACGCACGTCTACGTCGCGCCCGAGGACTTCGACCGTTTCACAGACAGTCTCGTCGCAACCTTCGGTGGCCACAAGTCACAGCAAGGCGTGTTTCAGGTGACGCCCACGCCGAGCCAGACCATGTCGCAGCTTGTCTTCACGCCGGTCGGCACGCTTTCGGTGTTCGGCTTCAAGACGCCTGTTCCCTCGCCGTTCGGCAACGAGCGTACGGGCTATCTCGTCACCGACATGGATGCTGCGGTCAAGGCCGCGAAGGCCCACGGCGCGGACGTGACGGTCGCGACGTTCCCCGACCCCATCGGCCGTGACGCGATCATCGAATGGCCGGGCGGTGTGCACATACAACTGTACTGGCACACGCAGGCACCGAGCTACGACCCGCTGCAGACCGTGCCGGATAACCGCGTCTACGTGTCGCCGGAACGCGCCGATTCGCTGATCCACAACTTCGTCGCGTTCTCGCATGGCAAGGTCGTGTCCGATGAGCGCAACGCGCCGGGCGTCGAAATCGGCCGACCGGGCGACACGTACCGGCGCGTGCGCATCGAGTCAGGCTTCGGCAAGATGACCGTGCTGGCGACGGACGGCCATCTCCCGTGGCCGTTCGGCCGGGAGATGACCGGCTACGAAGTGACGGACTTGGCCGACACGTTGAAAAAAGCCGAAGTCGCGGGCGTGAAGATACTGGTCCAGCCGTTCTCGGCTGACAAGCGCGAGGCGGCGCTCGTGCAATTTCCAGGCGGCTATATCGCCGAGATTCACGCGGCGGCCCATTGATCGCCGGCACGCCGTCGGTCACGGAATTCAAACTATGAAATACGCGGACAGCGCGCCCGCGGCCGTTGCCGGCTATGTGGATACGCTGAGCTTCGTGGCCCTCTTCGGGCTGTTCACACCGCACGTGACCGGCAACTTCGTGCTGACCGGCGCCGCAGCGATGGGCGTGCAGAACACCCACGGACGTTTGATCGCGCGCGCCGGCGTGCCGAATACTGTCATGACCGGTAACGTTACGCAGGCTGTGCTCGATGCACTCGAACTCGTCTCGTCCGAGGTGACGGCGGAGGTGAAGTCAGCGGCTCGCGCGCGCCTTGGTAAGACGCTGCATGCGGTGGCGCGCTTCGGCGCAGGCGCGATCGCAGGGGCGCTCGCTTATCGGTACGTCATGTTCTGGGCGCTACTAATGCCTTTTGCGGTGTTGGTCTGGCTGGCCGCCGTCGATCGTGACGAGCCGGGCTTGACGGATTGCGCGGCAGGCACAAAGCCGCGCTGATGATCGGGGAAATTCGCGTGTGTGAAAGCAGGATAATGATTCGGACTGCGACAAGACGAATGTGGCGCAGGCAGCGCTGTGCGCTGTACGTCACGGCGGCGGGAGCGGCGCTTGCCCTGAGTGCTGGGGCGCGTGCGGACGTCGGCACAGCTGCGTCGATGGATACGGCCGCGCCAGCGTGCACGGCACAGCGGCCGCAAGTGATGTTCAACCGGTGGCAGGAGGACTGGTCGGTTCTGGCGAATCCCCGCGTGCCCGCAAAGCCGATGGACGAGCTCAAGTATTTGCCGCTCGGCGGCGATCCGGAATCGTGGCTGTCTCTCGGTGCGAACCTGCGCGAGCGCATGGAGTTCAACGATGCGCCAATTTTCGGTATCAGCCCGGGACTCGCGGACACCTATGTGATCCAGCGCGCGGAGGTGAGCGCCGACGCCCACGTCGCGCAACACTGGCAGTTCTTCGTGCAGCTCGAAGATGCACACGCGTTCGGCAAGGATGTCGTGACACCTGTCGACAAGAATCCGCTCGACCTGGAGCAGGCGTTCGTCGCGTGGGTCAGTCCGCTGGCTGGCGGAACTGTGAAGCTTCGCATCGGCCGCCAGGAGATGGCGTTCGACTTGCAGCGGTTCATCTCCGTTCGCGACGGCCCGAACGTGCGGCAGGCCTACGATGCCGTATGGGCTGACTATGAGCATGGCAAGTGGCGCTTTATCGGCTACGCGACGCAGCCGGTGCAGTACCGCGACGTCTCGGCGTTCGACGATGTGTCTAACAGGCACCTCACGTTCAGCGGCGTGCGCTTCGAGCATCAGGATACCGGGCCAGGTGACCTCTCCGGGTATTACTCGCGATACAACCGGAGCAATGCGCGGTTTCTCGATGCAAGCGGCAACGAACATCGGGATGTGTTCGACCTGCGGTATGCCGGAAAAACCGGGCACGCCGACTGGGACGTCGAATCGATGGTACAGAGTGGTCATATCGGCAGCAAGCCGATCTTCGCATGGGCGGTTGGCTCGCTTGCAGGCTACACACTGGACGCGCCGTGGTCACCGCGCTTCGGCATCCAGATAGATACGGCATCCGGTGACCGGCATCCCAACGACGGCCGGGTGGAAACGTTCAATCCACTCTTTCCGAATGGTTCCTACTTCACGCTGGCGAGTTATACCGGCTACGCCAACATCATCCACATCAAGCCATCGATTACGCTGAAGCCGTCGAGCCGACTCGCGCTGTTGGCCGCAATCGGTTTCCAGTGGCGCGAGACGACGGGCGACGCCGTGTACCAGCAGGGTAACGCAATCGTGCCGGGTACCGCGGGGCACGGCACCCGGTGGACGGGCATGTACGCGCAGCTACGGGCGGACTGGACGATCGCTGAAAACCTGATCGGCTCGGTTGAGGCCGTCCATTTCCAGGTGAGCAATTCCATCCGGAGCGTGGGCGGCAGCAATGCCGATTACGCTGGCGTCGAACTCAAATATGGCTGGTAATCCGGCATTGTCCTGGAATTTTTTGATATCCGGATTGTGCGGTTGACGCTCTCGGCGAATGCTGCAGCGCAACGGGTGAGTTCGGGAATGACAGGTGAAAAGACTCGACCACTGCAATGCGCCCTTCAATTCGTTCATACGATATGTCAGAAACCTAGCGCTGCTCCGTACGGCCAGACGCTCCTCCGGCGAATGGGCGGGACAATGCAGATTCAAGCCGGAAAGGGCAGTGCCCAATATCCGGTCGGTTGCGGCAGGCTATTTGGCGGGCACCGGCGCGAGCGCTTCGTGCGCACCCGCTGTGCGCTGTGGCGCCTTGTGGACCATCGTAAAATCGTAGTCCACGCCCATCCCGTACGCACCTGATTGCGCCGTGACGATGGCCATTACCGCGTCGTACGTCTCCCTGTGCGCCCTGTCGCGTTGCCATTCCAGCAGTACCTGTTGCCACGTCATTGGCACGGAGCCGGCCTCGATCATGCGCTGCATCGCGTAGTCATGTACGTCTTTCGACGTGCCGCCTGATGCGTCGGCCACCGTATAAACTTCGTAGCTGCCTTTATTCATGGCGGACAGCGAGAACGTGTTGTTGCGGCCATTCGCGGCCAGCGCGTCACGCACCTTCTGGTCATCCCACGAATTCACCGACGTGCGTTTGAGCAACCTCTGTCCCGGAAACACATCCAACAGTTCCCGGGTGCGTGAAACCGGAGAAGCTCTCCCGCTGGACCAGCCCATTGGTCGTCGTGTGCGCGAGAGAAAGGCCGCGTTCGGACATCATCTCGACAACATCGCGCAGGCTCAGTTTGCAACGCACGTACCAACTAACGCATAAGACGATGACTTCGCGATCGAAATGCCGACCTTCGAACAGCTTGTCAATGCTCCTTAGCTTACTCATCTGTTTGCTCTGCGAACGTCAAAGCCCTGAGCCTAACGCATCGGCCCTCATTTTTGCACCAGAGCCCGGTATCGAAGTGATGCACATCATCAGGAAAGGCAGATGAAAACGGCGAAGGGAACCGCTCCGTCTGCCGCTGAGCAGTTTCATTCACTGGTCATGTAAAGCATCCTAACGAGATCGACTTGCTTCGGCATCCCCTTCTTATTGCGAAACAAGCATGGCGTCGGGCTCTGTACGGTGTCCTGCACCTATATCTCCTTACGCCTAGAAATGGATAGTGGGGCTGACACCGGTTCGTCGTTGCATCTCGCATAGGGTGGCAACCCGAGCACTCCCGTCACCGGTGCGATCGGGCATTCGGGGCCATCCCCTAGACGGGGAGATCAACGGGGTGCGGTCGGAACCGCGTGTTCGTCGACCTGATCGACACTCCGTCCACCCCAATGTCTCCAGGGCAGGGCCTCCTGGACCGGGCCAACCTCCACACTGGCGGAACCATGGTGTGTCCGACCCGGCACCAATGAGTGAGGGCGGCGGTATCGGCCCGAGAAGAACCCCACCGGCGCACCATTTAACGCGGCTTCAGTTCGACGGGCGGATCGGCGAGATAGCCGCCGCCGAGCGCCTTCGTCAACACAATCTCCTGACTGAGCACTTGACCGTTGAGCGTGAGAAGGGCGACCTGTTCCGCAATCACCGGCTGGCGCGCTTCGAGCGCCGCGAGCCGGCTCGTCAGTCCGCGTTGATAGTAGGCTTCGACACTGTCCCTCGTGAACGCCACTGATTCGATCCGTTGTTTCTGCAACGCGGTCTCCGCGTCGAGGGACTGCAGACGGCTGCCCGTCTGGGCGACATCGCGTACGGCGTTGAGAACGGCCTGGTTGTACTGCTCGATCAACAGGTTGCTGCCCTCGCGGGCGCCGTTCAGGTTCGCGTTGAGCCTGCCGCCGTCGAAAATCGGCAAGGTCAGGCCCGGAATCAGGTTGATCTGCTGGCTTGCATGCGTGAAGAGGTCGGCGAGATGCAAGGCGTTGAAGCCGAAAAATGCCTTGATATCGAAACTCGGGTAAAACGCCGCCTTCGCCGCGTCGATCCGGTCGAACGACGCCTCGACATACCATCGCATCGCCTGCAGATCGGGCCGCCGGGCCAGCAGTTCGTACGAAAGCGTCGTCGGCAAGGCAGCCTGCGAGCGCGGCAGCGCTACGGGTTCGATGGCGGGCAGTCCTGCGGGCCCCGCGCCGACCAACGCGCGCATCGATTCGCGCAACTGCTTGATCTGCCCTTGCGCCGACACGATCTGCCCTTCGATAGCCAACTGCTGCGCGCGCGCTTCTTCGAGCTGGGTGCGGGCTTCCAGGCCTCGCGCCGCTCGCCCCTCGTGTGCTTCCACCGCGAACGCCGCGATCTCATGCGATTCGTTCAGCAGATCGATGAGCTGATAAGTCGTTTGAATGCCGTAGTAAAGCTGCGCGACATCCGTCGAGATTTCGATTTCGACAGCGGACGTCTCGGCGAGCCGCGCATTGCTCACGCCGAGCGACGCGGCGACCTCCGCGCGTTGCTTGCCCCAAATGTCCAGGTCCAGGCTCGCCCCAAGTCCGACAACACCTTCCGTGTACCACGGCCCCGTCAGCCCCGCAGCCGGTTCGTTCCTCGCGAACGGGCCCAGAAAGCCGTTCGCCGAAATATGCTCGCGATCCAGCGACGCCAGCGCCGCAACCTGAAGGTTGGATCCCGCTCTGGCAAGCTCCACATCCGACTTTGCTTGCGCAACACGCGTGCGCGCGATCACCATGGTCGGCGCATCGGCGAGCGCCTGATCGATCAGCGCGTCGAGCTGGGCATCGCGATAGCGCGTCCACCAACGCGCGGCGGGCCAGCCTTCGCGTGCGAGGTGGATGTCGTCCGCGAGATTGATTTGCTCCGGCGCGATCTCGGTATAGGGCGTGCCGTTGTGATGGATCAGCGCGCACCCCGACAGCACGGACGATATCCACGCGACGCATAGGAGGCACCGACGCCATCGCCAATCGCACAAACCCGATCGCGCGTTCATGCTCGCACCGCCGGTGATGCCGACGCCGCGACCGGTGCCTCGACGCGCCAGTCCGGCAGCCCCGCGATCTGCCGCGACAGTTCGTCCGCTGCGGCGATGAGCGGCTGATCCGCCAGTTGAGCCGGTTCGACCGCTTGCGCAGCGATCTCGATGCGCCGCGGCCCGTGTGCATCGGGTGGGTTGGCCGCGAGCTCATCCGCGTATCGGTTGAGTTCGGCGCTGGCCTGTTGCTGGGCTGCGTGCACTGCGTCGATGGTGCGTGGGCTCGACGATCCCGCTTGCGCCACGAGCGCGCTGCGCAACGCGTCACCCGCCAGCATGATCTCGCGCCCCTGCGCGAGCACCGTTTGCGCGCGCAGGGTCAGTTGCGACTGCTCGCCTTCCTGCCAGGCGGGCTCGAGCGCGACACGCGAGAGCGTTGTCTCGCAATCGGCCAGCACGGCCCACGCCTGCAACTGGCGCTGTGCATACGGCAGATCATCCCCTTTCCCGGCGCCAGGCTGCGATGGACGCAACTGTGCGGCAATCGCCCGCAACAGGGTTGCGAGCTTCTGCCGCAGCACGTCGCCCTCGCCCTCGCGCCAGAACGACATCTGCACGAAAGTCGCCACGCAAACGCCCAACAGAATGCCGACCATCCGATCGCGGATTTCAGTGAGGTTCGTGGTTGGGCCGAACTCTCCGAGCAACGCAAGCGAGAACGTAAACATCACCTGGAGGCCGGCATAGCTGATCCTCTCCGAACCCGCCGTTATCCACGCCCCGAGCGCCACGACAGGCAACGCCATCAGCAGAAGGCCGACAATGTCGTCGAGATGCGGAACGATGAACACGACCATGAATAGTGCAAGCGCACTGCCGACGGCAGCCCCGGAGAGCCGCAGCAACGCACGCTGCGTCGATGCGCCGAGGCTCGGCAGCGCGACGATCAGGCAGGTCAGCATGACCGTGTGGACGCCCTGCCAGTCCACGGCGTTGTAGAACACATAGCAGACGAGAACAGCGAGCAGCGTCTTCAGCGAAAAGCGCGTGTACGCGGGATTGGTCCATGCGTCGGGCGCGACCATCGGTTCACTCGCGGGCGGCTTGCCGGCCGGGGCGGCACCGCTTGTAACAAGGTCGGCGTACGCGCGCAGCGCCCGCTGCGATTCGGCAGCAGCAGGAATCGTGTCGGCGGCATTGCGCTCTTCAGGTGTCGCCGTGCTCACGTAGCGATAGGGTTCGCCAGTCATGACCGATTCGTCGAGCGCGCGGCAGTTCGCACGCAACTCGCGCAACATCGCCAGTTGCGCTGCCGACATGCCTGGCCAACTGAGCGGCAGTTCGCTCGCTCCGCGATAAAGCCGCGACACCGTCGCTATGCACGCAAGCTGTGACGCCTGATGCTCGAGATAGTGGGCATCACGCATCGTCGTGAACCGCAGCAGCTTCTGCAGCGTGAGCGCCCCTTGCTGGACACCCGCCAGCGTGATCGGCGCGGCACTCGCGGTGCCGTCGATCAGCTGCGTCAGGCGCGTGCCCAGCACCTCGAGTCGCCGATGGATTTCCTCCTTGAGTTGCAATTGCGGCTCGGCAGGCAGCAGCAACGTATTGATCACGAGCGTCAGCGCGATCGGATAGTTGACGGCGACCCACACCCACAACACCGCGCGGATCAGCAGGTCGGCCTGATCGGTCTGGTCGACGAAGCTCTGCACGTAGATCACGACGATCGCGACGCAGAAGAACACCACGCCGATCTTGAGCACCCGGAGCAGGTACACGCTGCCGAAAAACATCAGACTCGCGATGACAATGCGCAGCAACGGATAGTCGAACGTAAATTTCAGTACCAGGATCGACAGGCCAATGGCGAGCGTCGATCCGACCATGAACAGCATGCCGACCAGCCGCGTGAGCACCACGTTCGACTGCGTGACATAGAACACCACGAGTAGCGACAGCGCGAGCTCCGGCACTTCGAGCGCCATCGACGCGACGATCACGATGGCGCTCGTCAGCACGCAGCGCAACATCACGTTGAGACGGCCGGGGAACGGCGCAAGCTCGCGCCTCAGGAAAGCGCCTGCATCGCGCAACGTGACGGGCAGATAGTCGGCGGCGGTCATTGGCTCCTCAATGGCGCTCACCGTTGTCGCCGCGCCCGGGTTCCAGCACCGCCACCGCCGACGTACCGACGCGAAACAGTTCCGGGTTCGGCTTGTCGATGCGGATCTTCACCGGGAAGCGCTGCGATACGTGCACCCAGTTAAGCGTGCGTTGAATGCGCGGCAATCCGCCGGGCAATGCAAGGCCGGCTTCGTCTGGCGCAATACCATAGCTGATCGAATCGACGCTGCCCTGGAAACGCTGGCCCGTATCGCTCATCAGGTAGACCGTGGCGGGCGTCCCCGCCCTGACGCCCTTGAGTTCGGTCTCGCGAAAATTCGCGACCACGTACCAGTGGCGCTTATCGATCAAGGTGAAGACAGGTTTGAGCGCCGTGGCAAACTGGCCGGTCGATGTCTTCAATGACACGATGCGTCCGTCGAACGGCGCTCGCACCGTCGCATATTCCAGGTTCAGTTCGGCCGTCGCGATCTCCGCCATGACGACGGCACGTTGCGCGACCAGCGCATCGACGCCGCTCACCGCCGCCGCCGCCTGCTGCGCCTGCAGTTGCGCGGCACTGAGTTCGGCCTGTGTGGAGCGTTGCGCGGTGCGCGCACGGTCGACGTCTTCCGCCGACACATAACCGTGCGACAACAACGGCTCCATACGGTGCAGCGTATCGGACGCCTGGCCGGCCGCGGCTCGCGCGCGCTCGACGGCCGCACGCACCGACTGCGCGTTGTACTGCTGCGCATTGACCGTGCGCTGGGTCAGCTCGATCTGGCGGTCGAGCGCGACGAGGGATGCCTTGCCCCGCGCGAGCGCATCCTGATACGGGCGCGGATCGATACGGAACAGCAGATCGCCCTGCTTCACCGTCTGATTGTCGCGCACGGCCAACTCGACGATGCGGCCGCTGACTTCGGGCACGACGTCGATCGTATCCGCGTAGACATAGGCGTCGTCGGTGCGAGGCGCGCGGTCCCACAGCCGGATGACGTAGGCGAGCAGCAACAGCGTCACTACGACCATCACGATGGCCGGCCATTTTTTTTTCGATGTTTCGCTGGTAGTCGTCGCCATTGCATCGATCTGCGGAGCTTCAGTGTTGGAACAGCACTAGCCAGACAGCGAGTGCGAAGAAAGCGACAAGCGTGGGATACACCAGGGCCGCAGGTCCCATCAGACGGTCGGCCTGCGGCCGCTTGAGAATCACATAGATGACGACCGTGAGCACAACGCCCGCGACGATACAGAACAGCCAGTCGGGAAAGTATGCGCCCAGCACGCCGATGGATGGCGAACTTGCGCACCCTGATATCGGGATCGCGGCAATCGCGGCCGCGCCGATTGCGCGCTTTGAACATCTGCCTCTGGCGCTCGGGATGTGTCGTTTCAATGTCGTCCCTGTGGTTGGAATCAATGTCACACGAGAAGCTCCAACGAAGGATCGCCATCGAAGGGTTTTCTGAACAAACCGATAGCGCCTTTTCCAAGTAGTAGCCCGCGCTCCGCTCGCCGAGAGCTTGCAGACGTACCAATTCGTCGCACTAGTGCAGAAAGAGGCACCACGCATCGCATGAAAATGCACTAGCCGAAAGAAACGATTGCTGATTTGTGGAACTTTGGCAAACACGGATATATGCCTATCAGTAACACGGGCACGGCTTCGACTAACAAGGAGCGCCAGCGAAGCGACTTCTGCGGCTGCGCACCGACCGGTTCCCGCCTGATACCCTGCACTGGGATTCGATGCGGCGTATCCTGGGGCGAAAAATGAGTCGTTATGGCGAAGCGCAAGTGAGCCGCCCGGCAGTGATCGACAAGCGCTACCTCTTCTCCGGGGGCGCCGTTCGACCTCAATCCGGTAAACACATTGTCTCCTGGCGCGGCACGGCCCACCATCCCCCAGTAAGGGGATGCGCTTTAATCGATGGGGGCCGGCCCACGCACCACCAGCACCGAGCTTATCTGCTAGACCCGATCGACTTGCTACTGAACCCGTATACGCGGCAAGAACAATCATATGCGCGTCGATCGATTACGCGTTTGAGCTACGTGTCCACGTGGACACGTAGCAACAATGAGTCATGCTCTCTGCGCCAAGGCGACTACAAACGACCGGTTACCATACGGGCACCCCGGAGGCCTTTCCCGAGACGAGGTCCTTCATATCGTCTTGACAGAGGCAGCAATATGATTCAAACAGTTCTGCGCACAGGGTAGCTAGGGCAGCAAGATTCACAGCCTGGTCTACGTGCTCGACCTCGCCCGTGCTCAGGATGTCGTCTAGGCTTGGAGCAAGTCGACGCAGTTGCTGGAACGCGAAAGCGTCAAGTTTCATGTCGGAACCTCAAGTGGATGTGAACGTCGCTTGCGACCAAGGATTTCAAAAGGCTATCCGCGCCGTTCATGGATTCATTCCTGGGAGATAGGTGTCGATATAGTTAAAACATCGCCATCGCGAAGGAGCGACGCCAGTTCGCTTTGTTGCGGAGTTGATGCGGCGAGCCGCGTTCAGCCTCCATTGACCTCGACGTGAGGACTTTGATGCCGTTGTGTTACCTACCCTTCGTTAGTTAAACACCCTCGTCCGACGTGGTCGCCTCCATCACAGACGCCAGAATCATGGCGTCGATATTTTGTGGAGCGCGTCGCAATACTCGAGGGCTGTACACGGCATCACCTTTCGCTATGGCCTGCCCGCTCAGTGCGCATATTCCGGTTTTCCGTGCGATACAGCGCTGCCAGAGTTGTTCGCCATAGCGGCAAGCGGTCGAGTCGCTCCATGCGACGGTAGCAGTTGTCCGACTCTGTCGCTCGAGTACCCGGATCGCGCACCTTTTGTAAGCTTCGTGGCGACAGTCTGCGTGAGCGGGCCGATGCCCCCGACATGTGGTGGGGCTATCACGGCTGAGGAGCGCCACGGTGTGGAACCACGCCCAGTCGATTTCGATGACATTCCCCATGAGGGTGCTCCTTAGACATTCGTATATTTCTTCGGGAAAACCTGCGTGCAGGCACCTGCAATGGCGGCGTCGTCGTCCACGAAGATGTGTGGGCAGTAATCGTCCGGGGCGGCATCGAAGATCGCCTCAACCATCGCAAACGCCTCGCGATACCGATATCGCGCCGGGTCTGTGACCTCGTCGTTGGAACCGGTAAGCTGCAAGTCGGGAAACCTGAAGAACGCACGCCCCGACGACTTCTCGTCCGCTTTGACACTAGCCGGAAGAGCGGCCGCTCCGGCCTACGGACCGGCCTGGTATTCGATGATGAAACAATCATTGGAGTAATGCCAAGCTGGCGGTGCAACAAGCGACGATTTCCCCTGCGGCATGAGAGATAGCGAAAATCTTTGAGCATTTTCATTGTGTCCTGTCTTTGTGCCGAAGCAGAACGGGACCGCTTGCAGAGACCGGAAAACACACGAGACCAGTAACCAAGTCTTAGGTATTCCCGTCTACATAAGCGGATCTCGTGCGAGCTGTCCAGATAACTCCTAACGACCTATTCGGACTTTACCCAGCAACAAGCTTATCTGTTCCTTGACAGAGTCTCCATCCCCTCGTTGGGGGTCTGACCGGTCAGCAGACACTCTTACCTGAACGACATTGACATGCCAACCTGCAAAGGGTGTATGCCATCAGCGAGTCCTCTGCGTACGGGTTGTCTGCAGGCCAGCCTGCGTCTGGTCGTAGCAGGCGACCCCGCAGGCTGGCATGCAGACAACGGATAGCCCAAGGAGATTTCCTTCGCATAACAGAATTTTTTCACTGAACAGGGTTTGACTTTCAACGCCCCATAGAAGGGGGTATTCGTACTTTCCCTGCATGTATGGATTCGCCACCGCACCGCGCTGATCAACCAGATGCAAGCCGCGATTTTGCTAAGGACAGGGTGCGTGGCGGGACAACGTTTTTATCGAACGGCTGTGGCGCAGCGTGAAGTACGAAGAGATATATTTGAAGGCCTATGAGTCCGTCGACCAGCAAGGAAGTCAATCGACCATTATCTTACGTGGTACAACCAGCAAAGGCCTCATTCAAGTCTGTCGGACAAGACCCCGGACGAAGCTTACTTCGCGATGCTGCCCGCGATTAAAACGGCAGCGTGACCGCCCAGCACTCCACTTAAAAATCGAAAAAACTGTCCGAACGAACGGTGCCACCTCTCATTGCCGCCTGCGACCGGCCGGAAAATGCGCTTCACCGGCATGACCGTGCTCCGCCTCAAAGATGGCAAGATCGTTGAGGAAATCGGCCTGGACGACGGCGTGACCGCCGTGCAACAACTCGGACACATCAACGCAGCATGACGCGGGGCGCGGCGCTTCCGTGTCTTTCGGCAACGCCATGTGTACGTAACGCGAGAACGGGCCGGAATGTGGCCGGCCCGTTTATGGGCACGGCGTCAACCGTGAAGATCAGTCCCTGAGCGAGGAGCAGTCATTCGGAGCGACAGCGCTGACCGGCGCTTCCTTAACGGACTTTGCCTTTTGCGAGGGGCAGTAGGCAACCTGAATTAAGACCAGTTTCAAGAAGCCCCCGGTGCAATCTGGGGCGACCTTGCACCTGCCCCATGCGTGGTGACGTTACTGGTTCGAAACAACGAATGCGCAATCGACGAATGTATGCGCGCGACGCTGACCGTAGGCGACAGCCTCCTCAGGACACGCAAATTCAAGCGACTCTGTATAACTTGCAATCACGTGCTCCGGAAGGAAGTAACCTTCCTCATGAATGTACCAGGTGACGGTATAGCGTGGCTCGACACCGTTAAAGGAGAGCGCGGTGATCTCGGCGACGCGCACGCATACTCCGAGGCCTCGGTAGGGTCGGCAGCGGTGGTCACGCACGTCTCCTTCAGCGGATGAACACCTCTTTGCAACGGCTGTTTCAGATCGTGCCTTCGGAACCTGTTGGCACGCCGCGGAATCGATCCATAAGATTATGTTCTGCATGTCTTTAAAGAAGTATGTGTCGAGCCCCACGCGTGAAGCACTCACCAATCGTAAATAGGGGCGGACCACGCTGAGCGCGAATTACTATCATAGGCGCCAGGGTTATATAGATGCACAGAGCTATTCGGAAACATCGCAGTCGTCGTCAATGATCAAATACCAAATGACCCTGGCGCGGTGGCCACGACCAGCGAGAAGGGACCTCCTTTAACTTCACGCGGGGCACGCGATACACAAGGGATGTATAGGCGAGCGGCAGTGGACGCACGGAGAGACCTGCGCCCCAAACATGAATGAGAGACTGCTGTTCGGCGCAGCCACGTCACGCGCCGTCATCGAAAGTAGAATCGTGTAAGTCCAGAACGACACCGCAAGTCTGGCAAACGACGAGGTGAGGATCAACGACGACATTGCAGAAGGTACCCGGTCATTTGCGCGCGCGACGCTCCGACATAGTACGAATCCAGCGGCTACCGAAAAGCCATCGATAGAACGCCAGCCTGGTTGCAAGATTGAGTCCTTCAAGTACTGCCAACCAAGCCGCAAGCCCAATGGCGAAGAACGACAAAATAATGTGGAATACAACGGCGAACGCAAACTGAATCCGCGACAAAAAGAGAGCTGTCCAGGTCACTTTCTACATCCCTTGGGTTGGCAAACATTTGTGCAACTGTTTGCCCACAAGCGTTCGCGTCGATAGACTACGACCCGCCAGGCAAGGTTGTTCTGTCGTGCCAGGCCGAGAGTAGTGAAACGATACGTTCTTGCGGGCATCCCTTTTTCTTCCGATCTGGAACGTTCCTGGATAGGCTCCGCCTTCGATCAAGCGGTTCTTATCCAGTGATTTATCCGGAATGTTCGCTGCAGAGAAACGCGCAGGCAGCGCCACATTCAGCACTCGGTCCGGGTCGACGAGCAGGAAATGCTTTGCAGCTAGCGCGGCAGCGCGTCCGTCGGGTGTAGTGATGTCGCACGCCACAGTCTGACCGTGACGCCACCTTGAGCGCGTATGGCCGTGGCCTTCGCCGTCGCCTCAAGCTTCCAAGGGTTGATGCCGCCATCACCACGTTCACGGCTTTGGTGGCTAAAGGCCTCCGCACGGCCGCAGCCCAGCCCGCTAATTGGGCCGCAAACCAGCGCGGTTCTACCTTGGATTCCCATATCCATATCCTGCTTCCTCTGATCGGACCGCGCCCCGCTCCACATGCATGGCAAAGCGGGACGGCGGGTCGAGGGATGGAGTGTCTTGTTCGAAGTGCTGCGTCGACACATTGGCCAGGAGCGGCCGTTAGGCGCGCGTTGCCGATTACAGCGCGCTTGCGGCCACCCCGTTTCACCCAGGAATTCCTACAAATTTAAGTGAAGACCCCCAGGTCCGCAGCTTCCGGCGACAGCGGTCAGGTTGCCGGTCAACATGGCTTCGCCTTCGGCGGCGAACGCTCCCGCCTCCTCATGACGAACATGGAGCCACTCAATGTCGCTCTCATTCATGTGGTGAGCGATGGGATTCAGCGTGTCGCCCACGATCCCATAGCAATGCTTTACGTCCGCCGAAACGAAGGTGTCTACAATAATTTCGGCAACTTTCTTTCTCATGTCGGCGCTCCTGAAGGGGGCCTGCTCATGAAGTGACCAACCACCCTTGTAAAACCCAGGCACGGAGTCCGTCACTGCCCGTCGCGCTCACCGGATCGGTGAGATGATCACCATATTCTGACTGGGCGCCCTAACATCTGGTATCCCCCTGAGGAGGGATCCGCACAATGATGGCTCCTCCTTGCCTCACACCTGAAGTATGGATCAGCTAGTTGCCAGAGCGAGCAGACGTCGGCCAATCTGAGTGCCGCGCGGCAAGGAATTCGACAGCCGCTCGAGCGTCGAAGTGAAATGGCGCTGTTGCACATCCGCCTGTCCAGCGTCACCGCGGGCCTCGTGAATCGCCGCCGCAGTGCGGTGAAGCCGCCAGTCCGCTAGTGGAGTTTCGAATCCCTCCGCAGCCGCGAACGCCTTGTTGATACTATCGAGTGCGATGACCGGATCGCCGCGATCCAGCGCCTCACGCGCAACGACTTCCCATGCCAGGGCCTGCCACGTCCGGTCTGCGGTGGCGAGGGCGAGCTTCACGAACTCCTGCGCGCGTGATCTGGCGGTGTGATGGTCTCCCGCCATCATTGCTGCCTCGGCGGCTCCCCATTCGATTGCCAGTTTCCAGTACCAGTCGAACGTGGTGGGAGTGGCGTCCATCTGACGGTCCGCTTCAGCAAACAGCGACGAGGCCCGTACGCTATCCCCCAATCCTAGGTAGGCGAGGCCCGCGAGCACAATACACGCACGGTGTTGCACTGGCACAAGTGCGCCAGAAACGGTTTCGTCCGCTCGCGCGGTCGAGGTTGCAGCCGGCACGAGCCGTTGGTAGATTTCAATGACCGTCTCGTAGTCCATCGTGTGCACAAACAACCATCCCTGATAGATCTCGAGGGTGCGAGCGGCAAAATAATCACCGTTCTCGCGGAAAAACATCATGCCCAGATCGAACGATTCGATCGCCCGTCCCAGCTCCCCCACGAAGAGATGAGCCCACGGCGTACCCATCCGGATCATCCACGTCGCCATCGCGAGGTCAAAGCCCGGATGTTCGACCGCGTGCTCAAAGAGGATCTGATAATTCGTCCGCACAGTCCCGAGGGCTTCGCGATACCGGGAGGAAATGATGCACAGCATGCTGTATTCCATATTCGCCCGGGCGATCACCAGTGGATCCCCCGTCTCGCGCAGCATGCGGATCGCACGCTCGCACTCGGTCAGATCCGCGTGTGACCAGCCGCTGGCCCAGATACGGCGTACATAGGCACTCACGCGCACCAGCGCGCTGACGCGCAGGTCGGGATGCGATGCACTGAGCGTCAGCGCTTCGTTCAGCATCCCGATGCAACGTTGCTTGTCGCTCCAGCTAAAGACGTAGGCGAGGCCGAGCATGGCACGCAATTGCGCATCGAGCCGGCCAATCGTACGTGCCTGCTCCTCGAGTTCGATCCAGGCCGCCTCGGCGCGCGGATCATGCCCCGCAGCGTAAAGCGACGCGCGCGCCTCGGCAAACTCAAAACTTTTCAGCGGACGCAAATCAGCTGGCAACTTTGTGGTGAGCGAAGCGGCAAGATCGAGAATCGACTGCGCCTCGCGATACGCAAAGCGAAGCCTCGCGGTTTGCAACGCAATGCGCAGATAGTCGATCGCCTTGAGCCACTCCCTCGCGTCAGCGAAATGTTGCGCGAGCTCGTATGCCACCTCCGCCCTCTGATCGCGAGGAAAGATCGCCTCGAGCCGTTCCGCGATTTGCCGATGCAAACGGGTGCGACGGATCAGCCCTTGATGCCCATAGAACGCGCTGCGAATGAGGGCATGGTCGAAACAGAACATAGTCGCCGCGCCCCCGTCGGGTAAGCGTTTCACCCCGCAACGTCGAATGAAACGTTGATTGCGTGCCAGCGCCTCGCACAGATCGTCGAAACGCTCCGTCGACAAACCCGCGGCCTCGGCCACGGTCGCCGATAAAAAGGAGAGCCCTGCCACGCTTGCGGCTTCAAGCAGATTCCGCTCGTCGCTACCCAGCCGCCGGATTCTCCCCTCGATCGTCTGGATAATCGTGCGGGGGGAGGTCGTGCTAATCACCGCTAATGGCACCAATGGCCGCCAGCCGGTCGCCGTCTTGCGAAGCATGTTGCGCTCCACGAGATCGGCGAGGGTCGCCCGCATAAACAGCGGGTTGCCGCCGCAACGTTGTACGATTCGATAGCACAGTTCTTCCTCGGCAGGGTCGACATGATCGCGGCCTGTCAGCCACGAAACCACCGCGTCGCCAGCAAGTGGGCCAAGCGCCAGATCGCGGCACAAGTCCCTCAGCGAAAGCTCGTGGTGCAGTTCCTCAATTGGGTGGTCAGCCAGCGCCGCCTCCGTCGGCCGGTAAGTGACGACGACCATCAGGCGCAGAGCTCCTGACTGGCCCGCAATCGCCGCCAGCAAATCAATGGTTGAGTGGTCCGCCCAATGAAGATCTTCGAATATCAGAATCAGCGGCTGTGTCCGCGTCAGAGAGGCCAGCACGCCGCAGATTTCCCGCAGCATGCGTTCGCGCGAAGCGCCAACGATCTGCCGCAGCAGGGACTCGCGGACATGGCTCGCCACCTGGCCCGGGAGCTGCAACGCCCACGTGGGCGCAAGCGTCACCAGCGCTTTCACGACTTCATTGCCGCGGGCTCCCTCACAAAGTTGCCCGAGAGCCTGCAGAACTGGATAAAAAGGTTCCGTGCCGCCATAACCCTCGACACAATGCCCTTCAGCGACCCACGCATCGTCATGCTCGAACCTCTGGGCGGCAACGAACTGCTTGAGCAACGCGGTCTTGCCGATTCCTGGTTCACCGGTAACCACCACGAGCTGACTGTTGCCGGCTCTGGCCCGCTCGATCGCAGCGGCCAGTTGCTGCAGTTCGCTCGTGCGACCGACAAAGTGGCCGTTGCTCTCGTCGCTTGCAATCTGCTGATATCCCGTTGAAGGGACCTCTACGGGCGCGACGAAACGGTATCCGCGTCCGCGCAGCGTTTCGATGTAGCGTGGGTGCTGCGCGCTATCGCCGAGCCGTGTCCGGATCATCTGTATCTGGGCCTTCACGACTTCGGGCTGTACGTGCACATCGGGCCACACCGCTTCGAGCAGCGCGTGGTGGGTAATCAGCGCACCGCGATTCTCGACCAAAAACCGCAACACGCCGTAGGTCTTGGGCGTTAAGTCAACCCGTTCGGGTGGCGCGCCGGCATCCAGCCTCCAAAGGCATTCGTTCGCCATATCCAGACGAAAGCCGGCGAAACTGATCGAAGAATGCGTACTCGACTGAGCTTTCATACCAACCTTGCTCCTCACACCTGGATGAGGCCCAATTGGGTGGCGCGGGTGACCGCTTCCGCGCGGTTTTTCGCAGCAAGCTTTACAAATATCTTCTTTGCATGAGACTTGACGGTCTCAGCCGCGATGCGCAAATTGACCGCGATCTGCTTGTTCGACAGGCCTTGGCTCATCAGGACCAGAATACTATGCTCCCGGCTGCTTAGCACGACGGTAGGCCGGCCAGTCGTCGGACGTTTTGCTACAACGCTGCGAGCCGCACGCCATCGTGACAGAAGACTGCCAATATACGGCAGCAGTACGCGAACCTCGCCTTGCGCGGCGGGATCGCCCCGCTGCAGCACCGCGAGCAGTTCGCCGACCCGAGGGCCGCTATCGACAAACGTCTGATGAAGCCCTACCGTCGCCCCCAGTTTTAGGGTCCGCAAGAAAATAGACGCGGCGTCCTTCTGCTCCCCGACGGCAAGAAGCGCATCGATCAAACACACCGCCACCTGCACGGCGAGATAGAGTTCATTCCGGCACACAGCTTCGCAATGCAACTGTCGCAGCGCCGACACATCGTCGAGCGTCGCGCCGCATGCCACGCGTAGACGGGCGCGAGCCAATACCCGGTAACCTGAAATTCCGGCGCCCCCTGGGCTGGTCGCTGCGCCGTGCGCCTGCTCTAATGCAGCAAGCTGCGCAAGACACGCCTCTGCGCCGCATCTGTCGTCCTGTTCGAGAAGCAGACCGATCCGTCCTGCGACGCATGCCGCCACGAGGCGTGGCCAGCTCCGCCTTTGCCCCAGCGCCTCGGCTTCCTTCAGAATCAGCTGCGCAAAGTCGAACTGGCCGCGTGAGGCGGCGATTTTCGCGAGCGTTGTATAGGCACGCTCAGCGCTCTCGATGGTCCCGCCCTTGCAAATCTGCGCAAGGCGCTGCGACAGCCATGTCTGCGCTTCGTCAACCATGCCTTGCTCGTAGAGAACCTGCCCGACGATGCTGGCCGCGAACGACGCGACCGACAGATCGCCGCCGTATACGCTGCGGCACTCACTGATGGCGTCTTCGGCCAGCAAACGGGCCGCGGGAAAACGCAACTGATTCATCTCCACTGCGGCCATCAACGACAGATCGAACATCCTGGCGACTCGATGCAGCCTCGTCGGCAAGACGTCCGCATTGCTTTGCCCGACCGCGTGGAGGCGTTCGAAATCGCCGAGCTTCCAGTACGCGTACCGGCAGATGGTCCGTGCGATAGCGACGATCGATTCGCGGCCACAGTAGCGTATCGTGGACAAGGCAAGCGCTAGTGCAGCAGCGCAATTGTCCTGCAGGACGAGGCTGGCAGCGCGCAACGCCATGATCTCCCAGCGCCTCGCGTCGCGCTCCACAGAGGGCAGATCGTTAAGCGACAGTTCGATTTTCTCGACGATCTCCAATGCCGCCTTGCATTCGAGACGCAGTAACGCCTGCCAGGCGCGGGCCGTCATCAACGACAGACGGCTGACGTTCACATCCGTCAACACGCGACTTATTCGTGCAAGCTGAAACACCTCCTGGGCTCTGCCGGACCCGCCACCATACATCGCCGGAGACGACGGCAATGCGTCACGCTCGGGCTCGGGTCCGGCCGCATCGTCGTAATAAATGTCTTCGGGCGAAACAGGCTCGAATGAAACCAGTTCTTTCGAAATACGCCTAGTGATAGTCGCGTCACTCAACTCAAAACCCCTAAAAAAACAAACTTGCCCGCCCCAGCAGGGCGAGACGCACACGCTTTCCGTCAGGGTAAGGTGCTCGACATCCAGAAGGGTGAATTTTTGGTCTTGATTGGGTAATGAATGGTCCAGTCCGCATTACCGCAACGCGTGACGCGCTCGTGAGCCCGCCGGGTCGGTATTGATCTGTACAGTTGTTCAGATGATTGCAATTTTATAAACGAAGATGTCGTGAAACCCGCCTCAAGCGGCCAGAGCCGGGCGAGCCGGTGCTCGGCGTGGCGAGAGCACGTCGGGCGAATCGCTGGTAGCCGCCTCCAGGCGCTGTCATCAGGACCAGTTGCTCCTCAAGCGTGCGCCCTTCCGGTTCCACCAGCGAGAGCTTTTCCGCAATGAGTTGCTGCTGCGACGTCGTCGTGGCAAGCCTGTCTGCCAGACCTCTCTGATAAAGCGCCACTGTTCTGTCGCTAGCGAACGCGACCACAGCCACTTTTCTGCGCCGAAATGCCTTGCGAGAAGGCGCACGATCGCGTGCCAGCAGGATCTCGCCAACGATGCTGAAGAGCCAGTCGGGGAAATAAGCGCCGAGCACGCCGAGAGACGGCGCGCTCGCGCAACCAGACGTGAGTAACACGCAGGCGGACGCAGGCCCGTAGCGCATCTCTACCGTGCACCCTTGTCGGAGGGCGGCTAGCGCAAGGCGGGGGCGTTCAGAGGCCAGGTGAGTTGGCTACCGATTGACACTGACAAGGGCCGCTAACGGAGCGTCACACTTACGCGCTGCCCCGTCGTCAACAATCCTCGTTTCCGGATCACTGCTTGTCCAATTGCGACACCCGTTCCACCGTGGGGATTCGTCTCCTCGCTATCAAGGAGCGCAGCGCCGAATACGCAGGCGCAACCATCGGATAGTCCTTGGGAAGTCCCCACTTGGCGCGGTATTGCTCGGGAGACATGCCATATTTCCGCTTCAGGTAGCGCTTGAGGGACCTCAGCTTGTGACCGTCTTCCAGACATACGAGGAAATCGTTCGTGACTGACTCGCTGATTGGTACGGCCGCTCCCGGCTCACCGGCAAGCGTGTTCACATGACCCCGCAGCGCAGCCAGGGCAGCATGCGTGCTCGATATGAACGCGGGCAGCTCATCTGCCGGCAACGCGTTGTGGGAGACAAAGCTCGCCACAATCGCAGCGGTCAACTCTGTCAGGTCGGTGTTTGCTGTCACAAGGAGGGTTCGCCTATCTATTGCAACGTTCCGTCACATTCTACAAATGAAGAATGCAGTTTCTAAACGGTCAAACGATTGTTGATCGCTGACGGTATATGCCCTCACGGGCATGCACTCACTTCTCTTGAACGAGTTCCACGTTGGTGGGCGGTGGCCGGGCGCCCGAAGCACATGAGCCTGTCAGGCAAGGCGAATGTTTGGTTGAACCAGTCCGTTGATCCGTTCCGCCGTCCAGAGCAGTGTCGCTTTGCGAAACCCGTGCAGCGCCTGCTGATGACGCCGGTACAACATCGCGTGACTGAACTGGGCGAGGTGCCCCCGAATGAGCCCCCCCGGAAAGAAGCCAAAGCGCCCTAGCGTGCCGAACGCGTCATAGTCGCTCAATGACACGAGCGATCCAAAATCCCGGAATACAAAGTCGGGAAACGGCTTGTTTTGGCAGAGCCATTCCGGCAGGTGGCGGGCCAGATAATTCGCCTGCTGAGCGGCTACCTGCGCGGTAGGAGGAAGCGGTCGCTGCGCACCTTCCGGCGTGAGGCTCGCACAATCGCCGAGAGCGAAGATCTGCTCATCGTGCAAGACCTGAAGCGTCCTCGACACCACGATCTGGTTTGCCCGGTTGGTCTCCAGACCAGCGAGGCGGTTCATGAAATCTGGCGCTTTGACACCGGCAGCCCATACCATCAGATCCGCTTCGGCGAGAGTCCCGTCCCCGTACCGAAAACCTCCTGGTTCCGCCGAAGTGACCGCAGTAGAGGTCATTACGCGAAAGCCGATGTTTTCGAGCCGTTGCTGGCTAGACGCAGAAATCTCCTGTGGGAAGGCAGGTAGCACGCGCGGCCCGCTCTCAAGAAGAGTCAGACTCAGCCTGTCCCGGATGGTGGTATCGCCATAGCTACCAGCAAGCTCGAGAAGACGGCTCAGCTCTGCCGATAACTCGACGCCGGTCGCGCCGGCTCCGACAATCGCCACTCTCAACTGCTCATCCTTGACGACGCTGCGAATAGCACGCGCGCGCAACGCGACGTTGAACGTCTCTGCTTGCTGTTGGCTGTCGATGAGATGGCATTGCTCCTTTACACCCGGCACACCAAAATCGTTCGCGCGACTGCCTAGCGACAGCACCAGCACATCGTATGGAACCGCTCGCGGCTCAAGCACCAACTTACCGTCCTGCGCCCTTATCGCGTCAAGCTGCACCTCGCGCAGTTGCCGGTCCAGTCCGCACATCTCTCCCGGTTGATATGTGAAACCGTGGTCGCGCGCGTGCGCGAGATAAATTACCCGCTGCTGGTTCACGTCACGCGTACCGGCCGCAATCGTATGCAGCATCGGCTTCCATATATGCGTCGGGCTGCGGTCGATCAAAGTGATGGTAGCCTCACCCGGCCGGCCCAACCGGTCGCCGAGCCTGGTCGCAAGTAGAATCCCAGCGATTCCCCCACCTACAATCACGATACGAGTTGGTTTTCTCATTGCAAACACTCAACGAATGATGGACAACGTCCGATAGCCCGGCGGGCCGCTTTGCTTAGCGCCACACTCACCGCGTCGTCGCTGGATTGCGTCGACGAGCCGGTGAGTTCGATCTGTTTGGTTTGTATACGTGTTCCGACATCAGGTTCTCCTTGGTTTGAGGCGGATTACGCGGCATCGCGATGTGCCACGATATCCACGCATGACGTACGCCGCGGCTTGCTGCTTTCGCAATCGCGCGAGCGCACGTGTGTCAACAACTTACGGACATTGAAGGCATGGCCCTCGCATCCGTCGCGGTCCTCAATAACGGACCGCGTTCTGCAAATTTGAGCCGTTCAGCTCCCACACTTCATCGTCAACGATCGCAGGCTGTGGTGGCCTGCCAACCGTATCCGGGATGCTGTTGGACAACCCATGGCCGCGCAGGTCAGAAACCGGGCGCAGGTCTCAGGCCTACCACCTGGTGGTGATGACACCCTTGTCTGGGCGCATCACTCGATTACCTGCGTGTGCTACGTACTTGAAAGTGATCGATGCGCCACCAAACCGCACACCAAGTCGTTCGATGTCGTCGATTCAGTTACAAGCTCAAGCTGTCCACCCATCGAAGCGCAGAACCGATTTTCACCGGCCATCGAATCTCCCGACACGCAGAAACGTCGCCAAGGAGACGAATCGACGGCTCTCGTCCCCTGGCGCGCTGTCCATGGGTGCACAGCGACCTCCGCCGTTTCAATCGCAATCGGAAACGGCGGAGACGGAATGGCGTCCTTTGATTGCAGGAAGCTGACCAATATCAACGGTAAAGCCGTCGCGCTCCTGGCCGATTTCGCAAAAGCGCAGGTCGGACACCCTCACCGCGTCAGCCATTCGGGCTTGCTCGAGCCTCGTGGCACGAGCACCGTCCTGAAGGACCCGGGAGTCTTCGACAGGACGACCTGGTCGGTCATGCCCTGATACGTGCCCAGCGGGGTCTCCGCCGTGAACAGATCGGGCGCGACGTAGGCGTGCTCGTCGGAAGATCCGGCGGTCGCCCGGGCATAGTCCCTGTCGAAGATGCCGAGCGAGAACAGCCACAGCACGGTTCGGGTCAGGGAAACGGTGACCCGATAGCTGCCACCCTCGACCGCACGCCGGCGCAGCGCTGCGAGTACGCCGACCGTGCCGAGCCAGCCCACCACGTTGTCGACAATGGGGATGATCGGCGGCGATTTCGGACGCGCGAGCGTACCTTCGACGGCGAACAGCCCCGAGACGGCCGCGCCGATTTCATCGAATCCCGGACGATACTTCCAGGGGCCCCTGGCGCCGTGAAGCAGGACACTTGCATGGATCAACCCAGGCTTCCTGCCGCAGAGTTCCTCAGCCTCGAGACCATGGCGTTCCAGGTAGCCCGGACGCTTGTTTGCGAAGAAGACATCGGCATCCTTCAGCAGGAGATCGAATTTCGCGCGATCCTCCGTCGAGTAGTCCAGGATCGTCGAGCGCATCCCGACCTGAGTGTCCCACGCGAACGCCTCGATTTCGCTGTCGTCGAACGGCCGCCAGATGTTGAGGACATCGGCCCCGTGCAAAGCGAGGTCTCTCCCGATGGCCGCTCCGGCAATCACGTGACCCATCCCAAGTGCGCGAATGCCGTCCAGCGGACTGGTGCCCTCTTTCCTGAAAGGGATCGGCTCGCTTTCGCCGATCTTTTCCACGTTGATCAGCGACATTCTCGAGAGGACCTCGGTGTACTGAAGCTCCTTGCTGAATTCCTCGAAAGTGCGCACCTTCGCGATGACGATCCCGGCTTCCGCCGCCGCATTCTCCAGGTCGTCCGCGCGCCATTGCAGAACGGCGTTGCGCACGGCTTCCGGGCTGGAGTCGCACCGCAGCAGGCTGAGTTCGCGGGCAGCCAGCTTTGGGTAGATGTTCAGGGGCACGACGTGCCGTCCGTCGCGGGTTTCGCGAAAGAGATTCTTATCGATCTTGAGGGCTGGAGGACGTCCATTGATCGTCTCCCATTTCAGATCGAAGAACCCCGCGAAGCGCCGCAACGCTTTACGAACGTCCACTTCGATGTCCTGTTCCTCGCCGGTCCGCAGTCGCCATAGTGCAGCGACGCCGACGGCCTTCGCGGCCAGGGCGATCGCGGACAACGAGCCGAACCGGAAGAGCGCGGGGATGATCGGATCGCGGCCGTGGAACGTGATCTTGCCACCGCTGTCCGCCGTCGATAACCCGACGTCTTTCAGTACGTCATTGAGCGCGCCGTGCAGGTCGATATCCGCGTTCCGTGCCGGATTCGCGAGCTTCGATTGAATGATTCCGGTGAGCCGATCCGGATCGTTTTCGATTGGAAGATTGGTCGAGTCTTTCATTTGGGTAATTTCTTCGATAAGGGAGTGTCAACTGCCCGCGATCAGTCCACGCGAGCCGCGGCCACGCGTGGCGTGGCCGCATCCGTACCTTTAACGCGCCTTTCCTTTGGTGCGCAGTTCGATGAGTCCGAGCAGCAGCTCATCGCGCTCTGCCTCCAGT
>NZ_JARESV010000075.1:0-27477 GCF_046026985.1 Paraburkholderia sp. RL18-101-BIB-B | reverse complement strand
CGTGCTGACGGCGTCGGCGACGGTGCGCCGGATCGTCAACATGACGGCGCTGCTGGTGGCGGATGTGATCGCGGCCCGTTAATCCGCGATCCGGTCGAAGCATGGCGCCGGTTTGAAGACCGCGCGCCATGCAAAAAAAAGGCGCGCCCGCAACGGGCACGCCTCAGGGTGCACAGGGGAATGCCACCCAAAAAACGGCAAGTCATACAAGATTCCGCCTTCAAGAGCGTTCAAGGGCTCAAGACCCTTGCCACGGGGAATCAAGGCGTCTGCTGACTCATGCAAAGCGGCCTGCCGTCCGCTCCCCACTTGCCTGCCTTCCCTCGATTCGCACCGTTGAGCTAAGTTTAGCTTGACTAAGCTAAACATTCTGTCAAAAGTCGTCAAAGCCGCGCCGGTGGCCCTTTCGCGCCTGATCGGAGGATGTCGGCCGCCCGGCGAACGTTGATTCCGGGGGCCATTAGCGATACCCTTACGACTTTCATGGTCGTCAAACTCGTGAGCTAACAGCGGGGAACCTTGATACATGGCACGCAAGTGGCAACGCATGAAAGGCGTGCTGATCGGTGCTGTTACGCTGTGCGCTTTATCCGGCCCCGTGCCTGGCGCGTTCGCGCGCGACTCCACGGCACCCGCCGAGGCGGACGCGCAGTTGCAGGGCACCGTCGCGCTGGCGCAGTTGCCACATGAAGCGGTCAATACATTGAACTTGATTGCCGCGGGCGGGCCTTACCCGTATGAGAAGGACGGCATCGTATTCGGCAATCGCGAACGGTTGCTGCCGGCCCATCGGCGCGGCTATTACCACGAATACACCGTTCCCACGCCTCGCTCACGTAATCGCGGGGCGCGTCGCATCGTCTGCGGAGGTCCGCTGAAGCGAACCGACAGTTGTTACTACTCGGACGACCACTACACCAGTTTTAATCGTATTGTTGAATGACATCGGGATGAACGGCATGAGCGACAACGTCTACGCGCACGACACCGGAGTCGCGACGGATCTTTTCGCGGCCGGCGACGGCAATTTGTTCCAACGCGTCATGCAGATGCGCGCCGGCGATCAGGGCCGCGAGAACCAGAGCGAAGCAGGCACTGTGGTTTCATCGAACGAGGAGCCCATGAGTCTTTTCAAGACCGTACGACCGAACATCGTACAGTCGATCCGCGCGTTCCGCGTGCAGGATCTCGCCGACGAGGCCAACCAGCTCGGCCAGCATTTTCTCTATGCGTATTGCGCCAATGCGCAGTCCAAACAGGAAGTGCTCGAAACCATCGCGACGTCGTTCCTGTTTCCGAAACATTTCGGCAAGAATTACGACGCGCTGTACGACTGCCTGACCGATCTGGTTCAGAAGGCGGGCGCGCAGCCGGGCTTTGTGATCGTGCTCGAGCAGTTGCCGGTCGCGCAGAAGTTCGACAAGGAAGGCCGCGAGACACTGCTAGACGTGTTCCGCGAGGCCGCGGAGTTCTGGGCCGAGCGGAAGGTGGCGTTCCGGGTGTTTTACTCGTTTGCTTAAACTTTTGCTTGAACGTTGCCTGTTTAGGCTAAGCAGAAGAAAGGCCCGCCAATCGGCGGGCCTTTTGCTTTTGATGCTGCGGTCGACGTGACTTGCCGCCCTTAACCAAGGCAATCCAAGGCGATCGGCGCGCAACGCAAGCGGCTTACCAGCCGCCCCAGCCGGCCGCCAGCGCCGAGAGAACGGCGATGCCGGCAGTTTCTGTGCGCATCACGCGCGGGCCGAGGCCGACGGCGGTGAAACCGTAATCAGTAGCGGCCGCTTCCTCGGTAGCGGAAAAGCCGCCTTCTGGGCCCACCAGCACCGTCACGCGTCCTTTCGGCGGCTCGGCGGGCAGGGCGGAAAAGCTGATGCTGGCGCGTGGAGAAAGCAGAATGCGCAAGTCGCCTTCCTCGGGCGTACGCGGCATGGTACCGAGCCACGTGGCGATTTCGCGCACCGGCATCACTTCCGGCAGGCGATTGCGCCCGCACTGCTCGCACGACGCCCGCACGATGCCCTGCCAGTGCGCATGCCGCCGCTGCGCGCGTTCGCCGGTCAGACGCACGACGCTGCGCGTAGTGGTCAACGGCACGAAGCTGGACGCGCCCAGTTCGACGGCTTTCTCGATCAGCCAGTCCATCTTGTCGCCGCCGGCAATGCCCTGCGCGAGCGTGAGCCGATACGGCGCCTCGACTTCGATATTGCGGAATTCGCGGATTTTTACCATGGCCGAGCGCCTTTCGACTTCGACGAGTTCAGCGCTGTATTCGCCGCCTTCGCCGTTGAAAAGGACGATCGAATCGCCTGGCTGCAGACGCAGCACGAGCACATGCCGAACGACGTCATCGGGAAGCGGCATGACGTCGTCGGGCTGGAGAGGCTTATCGACGAAAAAGCGTGGCATCAGAAAAATACTCATTGGTTCACGAAAGGTGGCGAGCGAGCGCCCAGCGGTAGCCGTCCAGATCTTCGACCTGGGCGAAGCGGTCGCCCCAGAACTGATCCTGTGGCTCGCTCAGCGATTTTGCGCCGGCGGCCAGCGCCCGCGCGTAAATCGCGTCGACATCGTCGACATAGACATAGAACGATTGCGGTGCGATCGCGCCCGCGCTTTTGGGTGTTTTCGCCGCCGAGCCGAACGCGCCTTCCGGAGCGAACATCACGATCAACTGGCCTTGATAGGTCATCTCGACATGCATGACGACACCGTCGTCCTGGACACTGTCACGCACTTCGAAGCCGAACGCCGCTGAGAAGAACGCGGACGCGGCACTTGCGTCGCGCACCGTCAGATAGGGGGTCAACCAGGGCACACCGGCTGGGCGGGAGGCGGTCATGGGATTCTCCGGATCATGAGGTTGGCGGGGCACATGCTGCGAGTCCAGGCGGAAGTTTGCATATCGATACGCCCATAGCGCAATCCGACGGAGTCGTGCATTTTGCCCACGCGTTAGCTTGCTGGCTTTAAGAATTGACTTAGTTTATCGCGCACTGAACTGGATGCCGAGAACAGTCCGGCGTGCATGACCGCGTTGTAATGCATCAGGGTGTCGATTCCGCGCGCGGCGAGGCGTTCCGTGAGCGTATCAACGGTGAGCGCGGCGGGATCGAGCGTGTCGCTGGCGGTCGCCATCATCCAGAGCGAGCCGTACAGCGGTACGAAAGTGCTCATGGTGCGGACGACCACGAATGCCGCGCGCAGATCATCGAGCAGGCGCGCGACGCATTCGGCATGGAAATACGGCGAGCCGAGGTGCACGGAGAGTGCCGCAATCGGGCTCATGACCCGCTTGAGCTGCTGATAGAACGCTTGCGTGTAAAGACCGGCGGCGGGTGAATCCGGCGGCGTCAGGTCGAACACCACGAGATCGAACTGTGCCGGCGCGGCGGCCTCGACGTACTGCGCAGCGTCGCCGATCACCAACTCGACGCGCGGATCGTCGAATGCGCCGCCGTGCACCTCGGGCAAATACTCGCGCGTCAGACGTACGACTTGCGTGTCCAGCTCCGCCACCACAATCCGTCCGATGCCCGCGTGCTTCAGCAATTGCCGCGCGGCGCCACCGTCGCCGCCGCCCAGCACCAGCGCTGCGCGCGGCGCCGGATGCGCCAGCGCGGCCGGATGCACCATGCATTCGTGATAGATAAACTCGTCGCCGGTGGACGTCATCGGACGGCCGTCGAGTGTGAAGAGCCGGCCGAGCTGCGGCGTGTCCCAGACCTCGATCCGCTGATATGGCGAATCGACGCGCGCCAGCCGTTTCGCGTGCGGAAATCCGTAGACGGCGTCGGGACTCGGTTGGAACAGCAGCGGAGCGCTCACGGATGGCGGGCTCCGTCCGGAGCGCGGTAGGTTCTGGTTGTGCAATTGTAAAGGCCGGAGCGCGGCGTGGCCGCGGCGGGCGCGTCGAGCCACACGGCCAGACGGCTTTCGGAGCGGGGCGCGGGCAACGATCTGTTAGAATGTCACGCTTTCAGCCTTGTCCGTTTGCTCTGCCCGTTTCGCGTCTACCGGCGCCGCATCGTGCGCCGAAGTGAACCGGCATTCGAGCATCCGGGCCTCAAGCGCGCACCGCTTTCTGACTCTGTCTCCGGACTCGACATGACGACCCCGTCTCCCGCACACACCTCCTTGATGGCCAACGCAATCCGCGCGTTGTCCATGGACGCCGTCCAAAAAGCGAATTCCGGCCACCCCGGCATGCCGATGGGCATGGCCGAAATCGGCGTGGCTTTGTGGTCGCGTCATCTGCGTCACAACCCGAAGAACCCGCAATGGGCCGATCGCGACCGCTTCGTGCTGTCGAACGGTCACGGCTCGATGCTGCTGTACTCGCTGCTGCACCTCACCGGCTACGATCTGCCGATCGACGAGCTGAAGAACTTCCGCCAGATGCATTCGAAGACGCCGGGCCACCCGGAATACGGCATCACGCCGGGCGTCGAGACGACCACCGGCCCGCTCGGCCAGGGTCTGGCGAATGCGGTCGGCATGGCGCTCGCGGAATCGCTGCTCGCTACCGAATTCAACAAGCCTGACGCAAAGATCGTCGACCACCACACTTATGTGTTCGTCGGCGACGGCTGCCTGATGGAAGGCATCTCGCACGAAGCCTGCTCGCTGGCGGGCGTGCTGAAGCTGAACAAGCTGATTGCGTTCTACGACGACAACGGCATCTCGATCGACGGCGAAGTGGTGCACTGGTTCCACGACGACACGCCGAAGCGCTTTGAAGCGTATGGCTGGAACGTGATCCCGAACGTGGTCGGCCACGACGTCGAGGCAGTGGACGCGGCGATCAAGCAAGCCAAGCAATCCGACAAGCCCACGCTGATCTGCTGCAAGACGGTGATCGGCGAAGGCTCGCCGAACAAGGCCGGCAGCCACGATTCGCACGGCGCGGCGCTCGGCGACAAGGAAGTCGCGGCCACGCGCGAAAAGATCGGCTGGAAGTGGGAACCGTTCGTCATCCCGCAAGAAGTCTACGCAGCATGGGACGCGAAAGAAGCCGGCGCACGCAACGAATCCGAGTGGGACAAGGCGTTCGCCGCGTACGCAGCCAAATACCCGCAGGAAGCCGCTGAATTCAAGCGTCGCGACGCGAAGCAATTGCCCGCCGACTGGAAGGAAAAGGCCAAGGCGATCATCGCCGGCGCGAACGAGCGCGCGGAAACCGTCGCGACGCGCAAGGCGTCGCAGCAGGCTATCGAAGCTTTGTCGGCCGTGTTGCCGGAACTGCTCGGCGGCTCCGCCGACCTGACCGGCTCGAACCTGACCAACTGGAAGGCTGCCAAGCCCGTGCGTGTGAACGCGGAAGGCCACGCCGCCGGCAACTACGTCAACTACGGCGTGCGCGAATTCGGCATGAGCGCCGCGATCAATGGCATGGCGCTGCATGGCGGCTTCAAGGCGTTCGGCGGCACGTTCCTGACGTTCTCGGATTACAGCCGCAACGCGCTGCGCGTCGCCGCGCTGATGAAAGCGCCGTCGATCTTCGTGTTCACGCACGACTCGATCGGTCTCGGCGAAGACGGCCCGACCCACCAGTCGATCGAACACGTTGCAAGCTTGCGTCTGATTCCGCACCTGCAAGTGTGGCGCCCGGCTGATACCGTTGAGACTGCGGTGGCCTGGACCCACGCAGTCGAACACCACGGCCCGTCGTGCCTGATCTTCAGCCGCCAGAACCTGCCGTTCTCGGAGCGTACCGACGCGCAGATCGCCAACATCGAGAAGGGCGGCTACGTGCTGCGCGACTGGAACGACGAAATCGTCGCGCGCAAGATCATCCTGATCGCCACCGGTTCGGAAGTCGAACTGGCGCTGAACGCGATCGAGCCGCTGGCGCGCGAAGGCATCGCGGCGCGCGTCGTGTCCATGCCGTCGACCACCGTGTTCGACAAGCAGGACGCCGAGTACCGCGAACGCGTGCTGCCGCATGGCGTGCGCCGTGTCGCGATCGAAGCGGGTGTGACGGATTTCTGGCGCAAGTACGTGGGTCTGGAAGGCGGCGTGGTCGGCATCGACACGTTCGGCGAGTCGGCCCCGGCGGGCGTGCTGTTCAAGCATTTCGGCTTCACTGTCGAGCACGTGGTAGAGACGGCAAAAGCCGCACTCGGCTGATTTTCGATCAAGCGTTGCCGCTTACGTGCGAACGCGCGGCAACGCGGTCAGTCAGACGAACCTGGACGTATTTTTTCAGCCCTCAGGAGATAGACCATGACGATTCGCGTCGCAATCAACGGCTACGGCCGGATCGGCCGCAACACGCTGCGCGCCTTCTATGAAAACGGCAAGAAGCACGATATCGAAATCGTCGCCATCAACGATCTTGGCGATGCCAAGACGAACGCTCACCTGACGCAATACGACACGGCGCACGGCAAATTCCCGGGCGAAGTGTCGGTGGACGGCGACTACCTGGTGGTCAACGGCGACAAGATCCGCGTGCTGGCCAACCGCAACCCGGCTGAACTGCCGTGGGGCGAGCTGAACGTCGACGTCGTGCTGGAATGCACGGGCTTTTTCACGACCAAGGAAAAGGCCAGCGCGCACATCAAGGGCGGCGCGAAGAAGGTGATCATCTCGGCGCCGGGCGGTAAAGACGTCGACGCCACGATCGTCTACGGCGTGAATCACAACGTGCTGAAGGCCTCGGACACGGTGATCTCGAACGCATCGTGCACGACGAACTGCCTCGCGCCGCTCGTCAAGCCGCTGAACGACAAGATCGGTCTGGTGAACGGTCTGATGACCACGATCCACGCGTACACGAACGACCAGGTTCTGACGGACGTGTACCACGAGGACCTGCGCCGCGCGCGCTCGGCCACGCACAGCCAGATCCCGACCAAGACCGGCGCGGCTTCGGCGGTCGGTCTGGTGCTGCCGGAACTGAACGGCAAGCTGGACGGCTACGCGATTCGTGTTCCGACGATCAACGTGTCGGTCGTCGACCTGTCGTTCATCGCTGCACGCGACACGACGGTCGAAGAAGTCAACGCGATCATGAAGGAAGCGTCGGAAGGTTCGCTGAAGGGCATCCTCGGCTACAACGACGCACCGCTGGTGTCGATCGACTTCAACCACAACCCGGCTTCGTCGACGTTCGACGCCACGCTGACCAAGGTGTCGGGCCGTCTGGTGAAGGTGTCGAGCTGGTACGACAACGAGTGGGGCTTCTCGAACCGCATGCTGGACACGGCCGTGGCGCTCGCCAACGCGAAGTAAGTCTTCGTGCCATGACCTGCAATGCCGGCTTCGAGCCGGCGGCAGGATTAAAAAAGCCGCTCTTCGGAGCGGCTTTTTTTACGCGTGCGGCGTCGGGAAATAGACGCCGGCGCGCTGCGCGGCGTTCGAGATATGCGTCTCGATGGCTTTGCCGGCCGCGGCGGAATCGCGCGCCTTGAGCGCGTCCAGAATCACGCGATGTTCGTTGTAGGTGGACAGCACCAGTTCGCGCCGATAGAACGGCATGCGCTGGCTTTCCTTCATGATCTCCGCGCTGCTGCTCAGAATCGACTCGATCGCCGCGTTGCCGGCAATGTTGACGATCCGCATGTGGAAGTCGTAGTCGAGGCGAGCGGCTTCGTCGAGTTCGTCGCAGGCGAGCGCCGTTTGCATGGCTGTGATGTTCTCTTCGAACCAGGCAAGGTCGGAATCGCTGACCGCCAGCGCCGCCATGCGCGCGATAAAACCTTCCAGCGCGAAGCGCATCTGATAGGTGTCCGGCAGCGACGACTGCTCCGCGAAGCGCCACGCTTGCGCGGCCGAGGCCTGCGCGCTTTCCACGTACACACCCTTGCCGGGCCTGATCACCAGCAGACCGAGCGCCTCGAGCGTGGAGAGCGCTTCGCGCAACGACGCCCGGCTGATCGCGAGTTCTTCGGAGAGTTGACGCTGGGCCGGCAGCAAACTGCCCACGGGATAGGCGCCCGCTTCGATCCGTTCGCGGATGGTCGCGATGGCGGCATCGGTAACGGTATGCGGCACGTTTTTCATCGTTGGCTCACTTGAAAGCGCGGTCTGACCAGCATTGTAATACGCGGTCTGAACGCTCGTACGGCTTGCCGCTCGCCGCTGCCGATCCGACCCGAAACCGCTTGAAAAACAGCGGGTAAACACTGTTCTATGAATCCTTGACGTCAGTATATCGGCTTCCTACTATTCGAGATAACAGTACTGGTCGGACCAGTCTGAACAGATGTGAATCGCAACCAGGAGGAAGCCGTGTTGAAATTTTTCAATTCGCTGTTTGGCCGGGTCGTCATAGCGCTGGTGGCGGGCATCGTAATCGGTGCCGTCTTCCCGCATTTCGCCCAATCGCTACGCCCGCTCGGCGACGGCTTTCTCAAGCTGATCAAGATGGTGATCGGGCCCATCGTCTTTTGTGTGGTGGTCAGTGGCATGGCGCATGCCGGCGACTTGCGCAAAGTGGGGCGGGTCGGCCTGAAGGCCGTGATCTACTTCGAGGTTATGACGACGATCGCGCTCGTGATCGGCGCGATCCTGGCGTACGTCACGCGCCCCGGTGTCGGCATGAACATCGATCTGCACTCGCTGGATCCCGCCTCGCTCTCGACCTACACCGAGCATGCAAAGAGCCTCAAGGACACCGCCGGCTTTCTGCTGAAGATCATCCCCGACACGGCGATCAATGCGTTCGCCACCGGCGACATCCTGCAGATTCTCGTGTTTTCGGTGCTGTTCGGCTCGGCGCTGTCGCTGCTCGGCAATAAGGCGCAGCGGGTGAGCAACCTGATCGACGAACTCTCGCAAGTGTTTTTCCGCGTGATGGGTTTCATCATCAAGCTCGCGCCGCTCGGCGTGCTCGGGGCGATCGCGTTTACCACCGGCACGTACGGCGTCGAATCGCTCAAGCAGCTCGGCATGCTGGTGCTCGTGTTCTACGTGAGCTGCTTCGTGTTCGTGGCCGTCGTGCTGGGCGTCGTCATGCGTCTGGCCGGCTTCAGCATCTTCAAGCTGATTCGCTATCTGCGCGAAGAACTGTCGATCGTGCTCGGCACCGCTTCATCGGACGCCGTGCTGCCGCAGATCATGCGCAAGCTCGAATGGATGGGCGTCAAAGATTCGACCGTCGGCCTCGTCATTCCGACTGGCTATTCGTTCAATCTCGACGGGTTCTCCATCTATCTCACTCTCGCGGTTATCTTCATCGCGCAGGCCACCAACACGCCGCTGTCCATGCATGACCTGATCGTGGTGGTGCTGGTGTCGCTGGTGACGTCGAAGGGCGCGCACGGCATTCCCGGCTCGGCCATCGTGATTCTGGCCGCCACGCTGTCCGCGATTCCGGCGATCCCCGTGCTCGGCCTCGTGCTGATCCTGCCGGTCGACTGGTTCGTCGGCATTGCCCGCGCGCTGACCAACCTGATCGGCAACTGCGTGGCGACGGTGGTGGTCGCCGTGTGGGAAAACGATATCGACCGGGCGCGCGCCCACCGCGTACTGAACCGCGATGCAGCGTTGCGCTTCGTGCCGGCCGGTGACGACGCCGAGCCTGCCGCCGGCGAACACGCTCACGCCGTCTGAACCTGAGAAACCGTATCCAGATCCGCGCGCCAATGCAGCGCGCTTCCAGCGCCGGCAGATTCCAAGAACGCCGGCCCTCCTTCACTTTTTCGCTGCCTGACCGAGACTAGAGACTATGGCCAATCCGATCCTCGACCCCAACGCTCCCGCTTTCACCCGTCGCTACATGAATCTCGCCGACCCGCGCCTGGGCGCGAAGGCGCTCTTTGCCAGCGACGAATTCTTCGCGCCGAAAGAACGCATGCTGGAGCCGCAGCCGGCGGTGTTCATCCCCGGCAAATACGACGACCACGGCAAGTGGATGGACGGCTGGGAAACCCGCCGCAAGCGCACCACCGGCCACGACTCCTGCGTGATCCGCCTCGCGCATCCGGGCGTCGTGCACGGCGTGGATCTGGACACGAGCCACTTCACCGGCAACTTCCCGCCGGCGGCGTCGATCGACGCCTGCTACGTGGATGGCGAAGTGCCGCCCGATAGCGCCGACTGGCAAACGCTCGTACCGGCCACCACGCTGCAGGGCAATCAGCACCACTACGTCGACGTGAACGACGCGCGCGCGTTCACCCATCTGCGTGTGAATCTGTACCCGGACGGCGGCCTCGCGCGTTTGCGCGTGTACGGCCAGCCGAAGCGCGATTGGGAGCGCGTGGAGCGCGGCACGCTGCTGGATCTGGCTGCGATCGAAAACGGCGCCTATCTGGTCGCGGCGAACAACCAGCACTTCGGGCCGGCTTCGCAGATGCTGATGCCCGGCCGCGGCGTCAACATGGGCGACGGCTGGGAAACCCGGCGCCGTCGCGAGCCGGGCAACGATTGGGCGATCGTCGCGTTGGCGCGGCCGGGCGTGATCCGCAAGATCGAAGTGGATACGGCGCACTTCAAGGGCAACTTCCCGGACCGCTGCTCGCTGCAAGCCGCGTCGGTGACGGGCGGCACGGACGATTCGCTCGTTACGCAGGCGATGTTCTGGCCGGTGCTGCTCGGCGAACAGAAACTGCAGATGGACCACGTCCACACCTTCGCGGATGACCTCGCGTCGCTCGGCCCGGTCACGCATGTTCGTTTCAATATCTTTCCGGACGGCGGCGTGTCGCGCCTGCGCCTGTGGGGCGAAATCGCATAACGGAGTCGTCGATGAAGACATTGCAGATGGAACGGCTCACGCGCGCGGCTTTCGCGCCGTTCGGCGACGTCATCGAGCTGGACGGCGCGCGTCATTTCGCCATCAACGGCGGCACGACCGAGCGCTATCACGACCTGGCCAGTGTCGATGTGACGGAGAACGGCGGCCGGCCGCTGATCAACCTGTTTCGCGCGCAGCCGCGCGCGCTGCCGGTCGAGATCACGATGATGGAGCGGCATCCGCTCGGCAGCCAGGCTTTCATTCCCTTAACCGCCGGCCGCTATCTGGTGGTCGTCGCGCCGGCTGGCGAGTTCGATCCGGCGCAGATGCGCGCCTTCTGGACCGACGCGTGGCAGGGCGTGAACTACGCGAAAGGCGTCTGGCACCACCCGTTGCTCGCGCTCGATCGGGTGAGCGATTTCGTGGTGGTCGATCGTGGCGGCGAGCAGCCTAATTGCGACGAATTGTCATTGGCGGAGTCGTGGCGGCTGACGTTCGAAGCCAGCGCCGAGCTGGTGGAATAGGGTCGTAACGTTTCCGGCAAAAAGCAACGTTGCAGACGAAAAAAGACCCGGCCGATTCGCATCGGCCGGGTCTTTTTTTGGCCACCTGATCGCGCACCCCAGCGCGGCCGGCACCGCATCAATGCTTGCGATGCGGGCAATTCTCCTTCGTGCAGGCGCCGTACAGCGCCAAAGCGTGTTCTTGCAGCTTGAAGCCGCGTTCTTTCGCGATGGACTGCTGGCGGCTCTCGATTTCGGAGTCGAAAAATTCTTCGACGAGCCCGCAATCGAGGCACACGAGGTGGTCGTGGTGTGACCCTTCGTTCAGTTCGAACACCGCCTTACCCGACTCGAAATTGCTGCGCGAGAGCAGGCCCGCCTGCTCGAATTGCGTCAGCACGCGATACACGGTTGCAAGACCGATATCGAGTTCTTCGTGCAGCAGGTTGCGGTACACGTCTTCGGCCGTCAGGTGGCGCACCGGGCTGTGCTGAAAAATCTCAAGGATTTTGAGGCGCGGAAGGGTCGCCTTGAGCCCGATATTCTTGAGATCGGTTGGATTGGTCATGACAAGGGATCCCTAGAGTACAATGCTGGGCTCTCATAGTAATGTGTTTTTGCCGTTCTGGTCATCTTCGATGGAATGAAACTCGCGCGGCTCGTCAGCGGGCCCGCACGGTGAGTGAAATGATTTCAAAATCTCAATTGATCTACCGGGGGAGCCGCATGCGGGGTACCTTGATCGCTGTTGCGACTGTCGCGGTTCTTGCCGGATGTTCCACTTACGACAGCCTGACGCAGCGTGTTGCCCAAAGCATCACGCCGTACCGGATTACAGTGGTGCAAGGCAATTTCGTCTCGAAAGAAGCGGCAGCACAGATGCAGGTCGGCCTCTCCCGCGCGCAGGTCAAGCAACTGCTCGGCACGCCGCTCCTGACCGACATGTTCCACGCCGATCGCTGGGACTACGTGTTCTATTTCAAGCGCGGCTCGACTAACGTCGTGCAGCAGCGCGACTTCGTGGTCATATTCGCGGGCGACCGCGTCGCCAGCTGGTCGGGCGGCGACGATCTGCCGTCCAACCTCGAGTTGCTGGCTGAAATCGACGGCGACAAGTCGGGCAAGAAGAAGGCGGCAGCGGCCGTGGCGAGCGGTGCCAGCGGCGCGAGCGCGCCGGCGGCTGCAGCCGTGCCGACCACGCCGGACACCGTGCTTTCGCCATCCGTGGCCGGCGCTGCCGCGGCGGGTGTCCCGTCCACGGACGCCAACGCGGAAGCCGCGCAAGCCGCCAATCGTGCGACCAATGCAGTGCAGTTGTCGCCCAATGCGCGTCCGAGTGTGCCGAGCGCGCCGACCGCCAACGGCGGCGGCATCCCGCAGCAAGGCCCGACGGCCGCGGGTCAGCCGCAGTTCCAGTTCCACCGTCCGCCGCCGCCGCAAAATCCGGGTACGGACAACAGCAATCCGGTTGGACCGACGGGCCCGCAGAGCAGCAACAGCAGCCCGGCGCACAACGCGCCGCTGACCTCTTCTCCGGCTTCGGGAACGGGCGGCTAATCGCGCTGTCCGTGTCTTAAGACGGTCGCTGCGCGCGGGCAACCGCACCGTGCAAAGCGTCCGTCCGGTTCTTCGTTTTTTCAGTCATGCGCGGCGCCTGGGTGTGCTGCCCGCCGCCGCTTTTACCCGCCTTTGCCGGGTTTTGCCTTTCGAACCCTCGTAGCCATGAAAATTGCCATTGCTGGCGCATCGGGCCGTATGGGCCGCATGCTCATCGAAACAGTCCTTAACGATTCCGGCGCCACGCTGTCCGGCGCGCTCGACCGCGCGGGCTCCCCGCAACTCGGTCAGGACGCCGGCGCGTTTCTGGGCAAACAGACGGGCGTCGTGCTGACCGACGACGTCGAGCGCGTGTTCGCCGAATCGGACTACCTGATCGACTTCACGCGCCTCGAAGGCACGCTGATGCATCTCGAAGCGGCGCAGCGTCACAACGTGAAAATGGTGATCGGCACGACCGGCTTCGACAACGAGCAGAAGGCGCAACTGCGCGCCGCGGCGGACAAGATCGCCATCATGTTCTCGTCGAACATGAGCGTGGGCGTGAACGTCACGCTGAAGCTGCTCGAATTCGCGGCCAAGCATTTCGCGACCGGCTACGACATCGAAATCATCGAGGCGCATCATCGTCACAAGGTGGACGCGCCGTCCGGCACGGCGTTGACCATGGGCGAAGTGATCGCCAATGCGCTCGGCCGCAATCTCGACGACTGCGCGGTGTACAGCCGCGAAGGCGTGACCGGCGAGCGCGACCCGTCCACGATAGGTTTTTCGGCGATTCGCGGCGGCGATATCGTCGGGGACCATACGGTGCTGTTCGCGGGCATCGGCGAGCGCATCGAAATCACGCACAAATCGGCGAGCCGTCTCTCGTACGCGCAAGGCGCGCTTCGTGCTGTGCGTTTCCTCGAAGGCCACGCAACTGGCTTCTTCGACATGCAGGACGTGCTCGGTCTGCGTTGAGCTCGTCCTGAGCGAACCGAAGGGGCATCGCTCCACGTGTTCGCGCCCCTGAAATCACTACTCCACGGCGAGGTCAGATGGCAGGCAGCAGCGGCATCATCCATTACCTGCAAACCAGCGATGCGATCACGCATGGCGTCGCGTACGTGCTGCTGGCCATGTCGATTGCGAGCTGGTGCTTTCTGATCGTCAAAAGCTGGATCCTCATGCGCGCCAAACGTCAGGCGCCGCGCGCGCTTGCCCAGTTCTGGCAGGCGCCCACGCTGGCCGAAGGCGTCGCGGCGTTAAAGCGCGCGGACCGCGAGCGCGTCTTCACGCCGCTGGCGGAAGCGGCGCTGCATGCGTCTGAAGTGGATATTCCGGGCGCGCTGCTCGCGCGCGTCGAACGCGGCGAGCGGGTGTTGCGGGCGCTGCGTCAGGCGCTCAACGCGTCGCAGCGACGGCTCGAATTCGGTCAGGTGCTTCTGGCCTCGGTGGGCAGCACGGCGCCATTCGTCGGCCTGCTCGGCACCGTGTGGGGCATCTATCACGCGCTCGGCAGCATTGCTGCGAGCGGTCAGGCGCAGATTGAAAACGTCGCCGGGCCGGTCGGCGAGGCGCTCATCATGACCGCATTCGGCCTCGTAGTCGCGATTCCGGCCGTGCTTGCCTACAACGTGCTCGGGCGGATGGTGCGGCAGTTGACGGAAGACCTCGACGGCTTCGCGCACGACCTGCACGCCTACGTCTGCGCGCCGGCGGAGCAGGGTCACATGCAGGCGCCGGCGCGGGCTCAGCAGGCCTCGACTCACTAAGCGCGCCGCTCGGACAGAAGGAGGCGATATGGCATTCGGCGGACTCGAGAAAAAGCAGACGGCCGCGCCCATGGCCGAAATCAACATGACGCCGCTGATCGACGTGATGCTGGTGCTGCTGGTGATTTTTATCATTACCGCGCCTTTATTCACGCACGCGATCCGGCTCGATTTGCCGAGAGTCGCGGCCGCGCCCGCGCGCCAGACGCCGCAAACCATTTCCCTTTCCATCGACGCCGCCGGCGAGCTGTACTGGGACGGCAGTGTGATCACGCTCGAGCAGATGCGCGCGCGCTTCGCGCAAGCGGGCAAGCAGAGCGACCAGCCGGAGATCCAGCTACGCGCCGAGCGCTCCACGCGCTACGAGGTGATCGCGCAGGTCATGGGCGCGGCGCAGCAGAGCGGGCTCGAGCGGATCGGTTTCGTGACGGACCCGCCGCCGCCGGCAGCCGCAACTCCAAAGGCGCCATAGCGCCGTTGCCGCGGTCCGCGAGGGGGCCAGTTCGACACGCCATCTCGCCGGGACTGCGAACCCGCGGGCTCGCTCCCGCGCGACGCGGTCAAACCCATGCGGCACGCCGCGCGGCGTACCCGTCCGCGGACGGTATAATCAGCCCTTTCCCCCGCCGAAGGGGAAACGACGCCATTTCATCCAGCAGAGCACCAAAGCGGCCGGTGCGAAAGCACCGACCCAGCGATCCCATCACACCATGCACGAAAAATACGTTCCCTCCGACGTCGAATCCGCCGCGCAAGGGCAATGGCGCGCCATCGACGCGTACAAGTCGACGGAAGTCACCGACAAGCCCAAGTTCTATTGCGTCTCGATGCTGCCGTACCCGTCGGGCAAGCTGCACATGGGTCACGTGCGCAACTACACGATCAACGACGTGATGTACCGCTATCTGCGGATGAACGGCTACAACGTGCTGATGCCGATGGGTTGGGACGCGTTCGGCATGCCGGCGGAAAACGCCGCGATGGCCAACAACGTGCCGCCGGCCAAGTGGACCTACGACAACATCGCTTACATGAAGAAGCAGATGCAGTCGATGGGCCTCGCAATCGACTGGTCGCGTGAAGTCGCCACCTGCAGCCCGGACTACTACAAGTGGAACCAGTGGCTGTTCCTGAAGATGCTGGAAAAGGGCATCGCGTACAAGAAAACCGGCACCGTCAACTGGGATCCGGTCGATCAAACCGTGCTCGCCAACGAGCAGGTGATCGACGGCCGCGGCTGGCGTTCGGGCGCGCTGGTCGAAAAGCGCGAAATCCCGATGTACTACATGCGCATCACGCAGTACGCGGACGAACTGCTGAACGACCTCGAAGGCCTCGGCTGGCCCGAGCGCGTCAAGATCATGCAGCAGAACTGGATCGGCAAGAGTTTCGGCGTGAACTTCGGCTTCCCGTACGAGATCGACGGCGAACAGAAGCTGCTGCGCGTGTTCACCACGCGCGCCGACACGATCATGGGCGTCACCTTCTGCGCGATCGCCGCTGAGCATCCGCTCGCCACGCGCCTCGCGAAAGACAAGCCGGAGTTGCAGGCTTTCATCGAGGAATGCAAGCGCGGCGGCGTTGCTGAAGCCGACGTCGCGACCATGGAAAAGAAGGGCATGGCCACCGGCTTCTACGTCACGCATCCGCTGACGCAGGAACAGGTCGAAGTGTGGATCGGCAACTACGTGCTGATGAGCTACGGCGAAGGCGCCGTGATGGGCGTGCCGGCGCACGACGAGCGCGACTTCGCGTTCGTGAAGAAATACGATCTGCCGATCAAGCAGGTGGTCGCCGTTCAAGGCAAGGAATACTCGACCGACGCCTGGCAAGAATGGTATGGCGACAAAACGGGCACGCTGATCAACAGCGGCAAGTACGACGGCCTCGGCTATGAGGCAGCGGTGGACCAGATCGCCGCGGATTTGAAGGAACTCGGTCTCGGCGACAAGCAGATCACGTGGCGTCTGCGTGACTGGGGCGTGTCGCGTCAGCGCTATTGGGGCACGCCGATTCCGATCATCCATTGCCCGACGTGCGGCGACGTGCCGGTGCCGGAAAAAGATCTGCCGGTGGTGCTGCCGGAAGACCTCGTGCCGGACGGCACCGGCAATCCGCTCGCCAAGTCGGAAGCGTTCGTGAACTGCACCTGCCCGACCTGCGGCGGCGCGGCCAAGCGCGAAACCGACACCATGGACACCTTCGTCGATTCGTCGTGGTACTTCTACCGCTATGCGTCGCCGGATGCGAAGACCATGGTCGACGAGCGCACCGACTACTGGGCGCCGATGGACCAGTACATCGGCGGCATCGAGCACGCGATTCTGCACCTCTTGTACTCGCGGTTCTGGGCGAAGGTGATGCGCGATCTCGGTCTGGTCAAGTTCGGCGAGCCGGCCAAAAATCTGCTGACGCAGGGCATGGTGCTCAACGAAACCTACTACCGTGAAAACGAAGCGGGCAAGAAGACCTGGTACAACCCGGCCGACGTGACCGTTTCGTTCGACGACAAGGGCCGCCCGGTCGGCGCCCTCCTGAATGCGGACGGCCAGCCGGTGGTGCTCGGCGGCGTCGAGAAAATGTCGAAGTCGAAGAACAACGGCGTCGATCCGCAATTGCTGATCGATCAGCACGGCGCGGACACCGCGCGTCTGTTCGTGATGTTCGCCGCGCCGCCCGAGCAGTCGCTCGAATGGTCCGGCTCGGGTGTGGAAGGCGCGAGCCGCTTCCTGCGCCGCGTGTGGAACTTCAGTCAGACGAACGAAGCTGCGTTACGCCAGGGCGGCACGTTCGACGCCGCTCAACTCAACGACGTCGAAAAGGCGCTGCGCCGCGAGATCTACAGCGTGCTGAAGCAGGCCGACTTCGACTACCAGCGTTTGCAGTACAACACGGTGGTGTCGGCCGCCATGAAGATGCTCAACGCGCTCGACAGCGCGAAGGGCGCCCGCCCGGCCGTGTTGCGCGAAACGTATAGCGTGATGCTGCGCGTGCTGTATCCGGTCGTGCCGCACCTCACGTTCCAGCTGTGGCAGGAACTCGGTTACGCCGACGAACTCGGCTCGCTGCTCGACGCGCCGTGGCCGAAGGTCGACGAGAAGGCGCTGGAGCAGTCCGAGATCGAACTCGTGCTGCAGGTGAACGGCAAGGTGCGCGGCGCGCTCACGGTGGCGAAAGATGCCTCGCGTGAAGCGATCGAGCACCTCGCCGCCGCGCACGAGATGGTCGCGAAGTTCAGCGAAGGCAAGGCGCCGAAGAAGATCGTCGTGGTGCCAGGGCGCCTCGTGAACGTGGTCGTGTGAGTTTCGACGAAGACATGACAGCAGGCAGGACGCCGCCGCGCGCGGCGGCGCTTGTCCGTGCTGGGGAATCTACTGCGAACCAGGAGCCAATGTGACTCGCAGATCGTTTTTGACGCTGGCTTGCAGCGTGCTGATGTTGTCCGCCTGCGGCTTCCAGCTGCGCGGCCAGCAGGACTACGCATTCAAACGCCTCTTTATCGCCGGCGGTTCGCCGGCGGCGGCCGCGCGCTTGACGCGTATCGTGCAAGGCGGCAGCGACACGGTCGTGGTCACTTCGGTCGCGAATGCCGACGCCACGTTGCAGATCACGGAAGGCCGCGGCACCAGCACGCTGACGCTGAACTCGCTGGGCGCAGTCGAAGAGTATCAATTGAATCTCAACATGAACTATTCGCTGATCGCCAAGGACGGCACGCTGCTGATTCCGCCGAGCGTGATCGCGTTGAACCGCGCGATGACCTATAGCGACCAGTTCTCGCAAGCGAAATCAGCCGAAAGCGAGATTCTCTTCGCCGATATGGAAAACGACGCGATCGACCAGCTCACGCGCCGTCTGGGCGTCGTGCGCTCGATGCATCCGGCGCCGGGCCAGGAAGTGCCGTCGGTTGCGCCGCGCGCGCCGCTACCGCCGCCGCCGCTGTGAGCGTCGTATTCCGTTCACTTTGTTCAATGTGCCGTACCTGTTCAACCTCGCCGATCGGTAGCCATGCAACTGCGACTTGACGCGCTCGAAGCGCATCTCGCCAAGGGACTCGCCGGACTGTACGTCGTGTACGGCGACGAGCACCTGCTCGCGCAGGAAGCATGCGACCGCATTCGCGCCGCGGCGCGCGCGGCCGGCTTCACCGACCGCTCGGTGTTCACGGTCGAGCGCGGGTTCGACTGGAGTTCGCTGCTGGGCGCGAGCCAGTCGATGTCGCTGTTCGGCGACCGTCAACTGGTCGAGTTGCGTATTCCATCGGGCAAACCCGGCAAGGAAGGCGCGGACGCGCTGAAAGCGCTCGCTGCTGCCGTCAATGACGACGTGCTCACCATGATCACGCTGCCGCGGCTCGACGCGGCCACGCAGAAGTCGGCGTGGTTCACGGCTTTATCCGACGCGGGCGTCGCGCTGAAGATCGATCCGGTCGAGCGCGCGCAGTTGCCGAATTGGGTCGGCCAACGGCTCGCCGCGCAGGGCCAGCGAGTTGCCGCCGGCGAAGAAGGGCGGCGTGCGTTGGCGTTCATCGCCGAGCGCGTGGAAGGCAATCTGCTCGCCGCGCATCAGGAAATTCAGAAGCTCGGCTTGCTGTATCCGTCTGGGCCGCTCAGCTTCGAACAGGTTCAGGACGCTGTGCTCAACGTCGCGCGTTACGACGTTTTCAAGCTGAACGAAGCGATGCTGGCCGGCGACGTCGGCCGCTTGTCGCGCATGCTCGACGGACTGCGCGGCGAAGGCGAGGCCGCGGTGCTGGTGCTGTGGGCCGTGGTCGAAGAAGTGCGCACGCTGCTGCGGATCAAGCGCGGCGTCGCGGCCGGCAAGCCGCTGGCGATGCTGGTGCGCGAAAACCGCGTGTGGGGGCCGCGCGAGCGGCTGATTGGACCGGCGTTGTCGCGCGTGAGCGAAGGTGCGCTGGAAAAAGCGCTGGCGCTGGCGGCGCGGCTCGATCGTCAGGTGAAGGGTTTGTCGGGCGGCACGCCCGGCAATCATCGCAACGATCCGCCGCCCGATCCGTGGGATGGCCTGTTCGAGTTGGCCATGACGGTGGCTTCGCCGAAAACGGCGCCGGTGCCGCCGCCACGACCTCGAAGCGCGGCAGCGGCGCCTGCTCGAAGGCCGGCCTGAGCCACAACGGCAAGCCTGCCGGGCGAGCGCCTAGCCGCTGCCGCTAGCGCTTCGAGTAGCGCTCAAGCGTGCGACGTCCGGCATGTGGCGGCCTAGGCTACAAGGATTGCACTGGCCGGCGCCGCAAGCAAAGCGCCTTCACCCGACTTACAATCGCTTCATCTTTCGCCAATTCTGCCTGTCCGCCGCACGTCGACGTGCGCGGCACCACGAGAATCACCATGGATATCGACCAGTACATGACCGACCTCGGCCGCCGCGCCCGCCAAGCTTCGCGGGCGATGGCACGGGCGTCGACGGCGGCGAAAAATGCCGCGCTCGCGGCCGTTGCGCAGGCAATCGAACGCGATGCCGCGCTGCTGAAAGAAGCCAACGCGCGCGACGTCGCGCGGGCTCGCGAGAAGGGTCACGATGCCGCGTTCATCGATCGTTTGACGCTGTCGGATAAAGCGCTGAAGACGATGGTCGAAGGTTTGCGGCAAGTCGCTGCGCTGGCCGATCCGATCGGCGAGATCAGCAATTTGAAGTACCGGCCGAGCGGCATTCAGGTCGGTCAGATGCGCGTGCCGCTGGGCGTGATCGGCATCATCTACGAATCGCGTCCGAACGTGACGATCGACGCCGCTGCACTGTGCCTGAAGTCGGGCAACGCGACGATTCTGCGCGGCGGTTCGGAAGCGCTCGAATGCAATACGGCGTTGGCGAAGCTGATCGGTGAAGGGCTGGAAGCGGCCGGTTTGCCGCAAGATGCCGTGCAAGTGGTGGCCACCTCGGACCGTGCGGCTGTCGGCAAGCTGATCACGATGACCGAATTCGTCGACGTGATCGTGCCGCGCGGCGGCAAGAGCCTGATCGAGCGCCTGATGAACGAAGCGCGCGTGCCGATGATCAAGCACCTCGACGGCATCTGCCACGTCTACGTGGACGACCGCGCGGATCTGGCCAAGGCGCTGACTGTCTGCGACAACGCCAAGACGCACCGCTACGGCACCTGCAACACGATGGAAACGCTGCTGGTCGCGCGCGGCATTGCAGCCGAAGTGTTGCCGCCGTTGGGCAAGCTGTATCGCGACAAGCAAGTCGAGCTGCGAGTGGACGCGGCGGCGCGCGCCGTGCTGGCGGATGCGGGCGTGGGACCGCTCGTCGATGCCACCGAAGAAGACTGGCGCACCGAATATCTCGCGCCGGTGCTGGCGATCAAGGTGGTCGACGGCCTCGATGCGGCGATCGATCACATCAACACGTACAGCTCGCAGCACACCGACGCGATCGTCACGGAAGACCACGATCGCGCCATGCGCTTCTTGCGCGAAGTGGATTCGGCGAGCGTGATGGTCAACGCGTCGACCCGTTTCGCCGATGGTTTCGAATTCGGCCTCGGCGCGGAAATCGGCATTTCGAACGACAAGCTGCATGCGCGTGGACCGGTGGGTCTGGAAGGGCTGACGTCGCTCAAGTACGTCGTGCTGGGCCACGGTGAAGGCCGGCAATAAACGAGAGGACCGCTGATGCTTTGGGTAAAGACGTTTCACATCGTTCTGATTGCTTCATGGTTCGCCGGCCTGTTCTATTTGCCGCGCATCTTCGTCAATCTGGCGATGGAAACGGAACCCGCGGCGACGGCGCGTCTACTGACGATGGCGCGCAAGCTGTTTCGCTTCATGACGTTCATCGCGGTGCCGGCGCTGGCGTGCGGGTTGTGGTTGTGGCTGGTGATCGGCATCGGGCGCGGGCAGGGGTGGATTCACGCGAAGGTTGGCGTGGTGGTGCTGCTGATCATCTATCACGCTTATTGCGGCGTGCTGCTGCGGACCTTCGAGCGCGGCCGGAATCGTCGCTCGGATAAGTGGTATCGGATGTTTAATGAGCTGCCGGTGTTGGGGATGCTGGCGGCGGTGGCGTTGGTGGTGATTAAGCCGTTCTAAGATACTCGCGTGCGTTGGTTGAGTGCAGGTTGTTGTAGGCTTCGATTTGGAAAAAGGCAGTTTGCCGGATTCGGCAAACTGCCTTTTTTGTTGTCCGCGCTGGCGCGGGACGCATCGTCTTAGGCCGAATGGCTAGCTTGGGTTGCCAGCCTATATTGGGACGGCCGATGCCCCGCGGCCTGATTTATAATTTCCGAACCACTGGCAGCAGCCGGTGGTCAGGTTTGACAGCCTGCGTCAGAAACCGCACACCCGCTCGCGCGGGGCGTGCGTCTGTCTCTGCACGTCTATATTTCAATGGGCGGGCGGTGGCGGGGAGCCGCGAGGCTCGCCGGTTTGTTTTTGGCCCGGTCTGCTAACCCGCTACATGCCCGCTCACCCTCCTTGCAAGCGAGTGTCGGGCGATCCATGTCAGTCTTAGGGAGATCGCACCATGAGCAAGTCCATCAAAAATCAACCTGCCTCACGCCCGCCAGTCGATGCCTTGCAGTACGAAAAACTCGCTCTGTCGGCATTCGGCTCGTGCGAACGGCAACTGACTCAACTCAACAGACTGGCTACACTTGCGACCTCGATATATAGGAATCCTGCATTGACGAATCACGAGCGGCGTAGCCGGCAAGTTGCTACTCGAGTTGCTGGTCGAGACATGCGAGGAGTATGAGCGGGAAGTGGAATGCGACCGCGAACTGTACCAGGTGATTGCGCTCGATGCGCGTGGCATCGCTCATCGCCGAATTACGGCAAGTGCTGCGGCGAAACTTCTTGCGAAAGCGGGGAAGGAAACCAAGAAGGACGATGCGAGCGTTGCACGAAGCGTGACCGCGACGCGTAAGTCGGCAAGGCGTGCGGCCGATGTAGCCGTTGCTGCGACTGCACACTGAGACGCACTGCAAACACGTTTCAGCACGTTTCCACGCCGCGCTGAAGTCGGCAACGCGGCGCTCCTGCGCGGCGGCTCAACAATGCTCGACTGCAGCACGGCGCTTGCGAAGTTGATTGGTGAAGGGCGGTAAGCGATTGGCCTGCCGCAAAACGCCTATGCAACTGGTGGCCGCACCAGATCGTGCGGCCGTCAGAAAATCTGATCACGATGACTCAATTCGTCGACGCGATCGTGACGCGCTGCCCGTAGCGGGCGGCTCATCCTTTGCAACCCGCTGGTCACTCTTGGTCAGGCGAGTTCGCATCTATTTATCTGAATCCGGATCGGCTGATGTGACGTCGCTCGCCGGATGGCAGGAATGCGCGGCGTGCATTGCGTCACTGCGTTTGGGCGCTCAACGCAGATTCGCCGTTTTGACTTGAGTTCTTGATTGCATCCCGCACACCGATGCTCAATTTAAGGCGCGATTTATCGCTGCTTCGATTAAGACTTTTCCGAACATGGCGCAATAGTTTCGCCACAAATGTCCGCTGCTTAGCAAGCGTCAACGCTGCCATTTCGCGGCCTACAGTGAAGCACATTCCTATTGTCCGCTCGTCTTGCGTAACGGACGTCTACAGCTCTTCATCTCTCGACTGCCGACAGCGCTGTCGCCGTGACAGTTGCACAAATTCTCTGCACTCAAATCTCTCGTCTCCTTTGTCTGAAATGCCCGCGCGTCCCTGAGGAGTTTTAGTCCTTGTCTGATTCCGTCTGCTTCTCTCGTCTCATATTCTGCAAATCGAACATTAGCAAAGCACGACGGCCCTAGCCACGCTTCGCTCGATGTCGGGCCGCAAACGTGGTTGTCGTGTTTTTAATTTTTACTGTGAGTATTCATGAACAAGAATCGATTTCGCCGGGTATTTAGCAAACGTCTCGGCATGCTGGTCGCTGTTGCAGAGAATGTGGCGAGCCAAGGCAAACAGGCCGGCGAAAGCTCCGCAGCCGGCGTAACCGGCCGCGAACTGGGCGTCATTTCGACAATGACCACCACGGCACTGGCGCTGCTGGTATTTCACCCTTCCCTGAGCCAGGCGCAGTCGCTGCCGACCAATGGCCAGGTGATATCGGGTCAGGCGAGCATCTCGCAGACCAATCCGACCACGATGACCATCAATCAGGGTACGCAGCGTACCGTGATCGACTGGAACTCGTTCAACGTGGCGAAGGACAACACGGTCCAGTTCAATCAGCCGAACGCACAGGCACAGGCGTTGAACCGCGTGGTGGGCGGCGTGGCGTCGAACATTCAAGGTTCGTTGCTGGCCAACGGTCAAGTGCTGATCCAGAACGCGAACGGCGTGCTTTTCAGCAAGGGCGCGGTGGTGAACGTCGGTTCGCTGCTGGCGACGACGAAGTCGATCGACTCGAACGCCTTCATGGCCGGCAACCCGCTGGCACTGAAGTCCACGGGCACGAACGCAAGCGTAGTCAACGACGGTTCCATCCAGGCGCAAGGCTACGTGGTCATGATGGGCGACCAGGCTCGCAACAGCGGCACGATCACGACGGCGCCGGGCGGCCAGGTGGCGCTCGCCGCGGGCGACAGCGCGACGGTCGCGCTGCCCAATGGCCAAGGCATCATGCTGACGCTGACGAATGCGTCGGCGAACGCGCTGGTGGAAAACAGCGGCAACATCCTCGCCAACAATGGCTCGGTGCTGCTGACGGCACGCGGCAAGGACACGCTGCTCAACACGGTGGTGAACCTCTCGGGCGTGACGCGCGCGGGCACGGTGGTGGCCGATGCAGGCGCGACGGGCGACGTGGCGGTGACGGGCAAGATCGATGCGTCGAACAAGGCGGCAGGTGGCGTGGGCGGCACGGTGGTGCTGTCGGGCGACCGCGTGGGCGTGTTCGGCAATGCATCGGTGGATGTGAGCGGCGATGCGGCTGGCGGCAAGGTGATCATGGGCGGCGACAGCCTGCATCAGCTCGCGGGCACGCAGGCGCAAACGATGCTGCGGGACGGCGTGAACTTCGCGAACTACACGCAGGTGGATGTGGGCGCGACGATCAAGGCGGACTCGGCGCACGGCAATGGTGGCTTCGTCGAGACGTCGGGTCATGACCTTGACGTGGAAGGCGCAGTGAGCGCGGCGGCAGCGGAAGGCAAGGCCGGCCAGTGGCTGATCGACCCGACGGACGTGACGATCAGCACGGGTGCGGACGCGGGCTATACGGGCAACGTGACGGGCGGATTCAGCGGCACGGGCAACACAGCGACGGTAAAGAACACAACGATCAGCAACGCGCTGAACGCGGGCACGGACGTGACGATCACGACGGCGAGCGCGGGCACGGCGACGGGCAACATCGTGCAGCAGGCGGGCGCCAACATCACGAAGACGGCAGGCGCAGCGGCGAACCTGACGCTGGCAGCCAACGGCAGCATCACGCTGAACGGCAACATCACGTCGACGTCGAATGCGCTGAACCTGAATCTGACGGCGGCCATGGGTGGCCACAATGGCACGCTATGGCAGCAGAGCGGCACCATCGACCTCAATGGCGGCAACCTGACTGCTTATGCCGATGTGACCGGTCAAAGCTCCGGCAACGGCCTGGCATTTGGCGGCACCGTGAACAATGTCGGCGGCGGTTCGATTACGGGTCTCGCCAACACGGGCCAAGGCGTGATGTTCGTGGGCAACTTTACGGAGGTTGGCAACGGCACGCTGACCGTGACTGGTTCGTCAAACTCAGGCAACGGCGTTTATTTCGACAAAAATTCGGGCCTGACGTTGACCGGTGGCAGTACGAATGTCTTTGGCACATCCAATTTGGGTAGCGGCATTCAATTCGCAGGTCCGGCTTACGGCCAGGTTAACGTCGGTGTACTGAACAATGCCACACTCAATCTGACCGGAAGCAGTTCGAACGGCACCGGTGTCTCCATGGGTGCCGAAAATTATTCAGTTGCCGCAACCAGTTTCAATGTCTCGGATACCGCGGCTATCAATGTAGTTGGCACTAGCACCCAGAGCTATGGCATTCTCGGCTATGCGACCCACATCAACGCACAGGGTGACGCAAAGGTCAACCTGAACGGGACCAGCTCTAATGGAACGGGCGTTTCGGTCTACAGCAACGGCGCTCCGGCTTACCTCAATACTGCGGACAACGCGACTATCCATATTGGTGGCGCCAGCACGAACGGCACGGGGGCATCCATATCGGCAATGGGAGGCGTGTCTGGCAATAGCGCTTGAGTGTTGAGGGCACGAGCACGAACGGCACGGGGGCGTCGCTGAGTTTGACGGGCAACGTGACGGGCAACGCATCGCTGGACGTGGCTGGTACAAGCACGAACGGTGCGGGCGCCTATATCGCAGGAAGCTATAACTTCTCGGATAACTCTGCGTTGCACGTGGACGGTACATCCGACAGCGGAATCGGGACGGAAATCGCTGCGTGGACCAACAAGGACGCAAATGGAACCATCATCGGTGATATCGGTTATGGCCCGGCAGCATTCAATCTCACCAATCAGGCTTCCGTCGACATCCAAGGCACCTCTAACACTTCCACAGGAATGGTTGATCGTAGTAACTGGAACATCCAGAATAACGCTTCGGCAGATCTAAGCGGCAATGGCGGAGAGGCGGGCTATGTTTCGGGTTCCAAGGGATATCCCACGACTTACAACGTTACGGACAACGGCAGCCTGACCATTGAAGGTCACGGTGGAACTCAGGGCGGCGTCTACATCCCGAATCTGAATGCGACGGGCAATGGGGCGGTCACAATAATCGGAACCTCAACCGACGGCGCAGGGATTGAAAATCCCAGTATCAATGGGACCCGTGCCGTTGCTGCGGACAACGCATCTATTTCGATTGAAGGGCAATCGACCAACGGCAGCGGTGTTGATTTGCCGAACGTCAGTGTCAACGGAAATGGCAGCATCGACGTCACTGGCAACTCGACCAATGGCTCGGGCGTGATCGAAGGCGCCAACGGTTCGATCAACATCTCGGGTAATGGCGCAGCCAACATCTCGGGCAACTCGACGAACGGCAACGGTGCGGTGATCGACGGTGATGTGAACGTGACGGATAACGGCACGATCAACATCGGCGGCAACACGATCAACGGTTCGGGCGTGATAGAAGGCGACAACGGTTCGATCAACATTTCGGGCAACGGCGCAGCCGACATCTCGGGTGGGTCGACCAACGGTAACGGCACGGACATCAACGGCTCGATCAACACGTCGGGTAACGGTTCGACCGATATCGACGGCAACTCGACCAACGGTTCGGGCGTGATCGTCGATCCGAACGGTTCGATCAACACGACCGATAACGGCACGACCAACATCTCCGGTGATTCGGCCAACGGTTCGGGTGTGGTGGACAACGGCTCGATCAACACGTCGGGTAACGGTTCGACCGATATCAGCGGCAACTCGACCAACGGCTCGGGCGTGATCGTCGATCCGAACGGTTCGATCAACACCACCGACAACGGCACGACCAACATCTCCGGTGATTCGACCAACGGTAACGGCACGGACATCAACGGCTCGATCGACACGAGCGGGAACGGTTCGACCGATATCTCCGGCAACTCGACCAACGGTTCGGGCGTGATCGAAGGCGACAACGGTTCGATCGACATCTCGGGCAATGGCGCAGCTGACATCTCGGGCAACTCGACGAACGGCAACGGCGCGGTGATCGACGGTGACGTGAACGTGACGGACAACGGCACGATCAACATCAGCGGCAACTCGACCAATGGTTCGGGTGTGGTCGAAGGCGACAACGGTTCGATCGACATCTCGGGCAATGGCGCAGCTGACATCTCGGGCAACTCGACGAACGGCAACGGTGCAGTCATCGACGGTGACGTGAACGTGACGGACAACGGCACGGTCAACATCAGCGGCGGCTCGACCAATGGTTCGGGTGTGATCGAAGGCGACAACGGTTCGATCGACATCTCGGGCAACGGCGCAGCCGACATCTCGGGCAACTCGGCGAACGGCAACGGC
>NZ_JARESV010000074.1:0-27494 GCF_046026985.1 Paraburkholderia sp. RL18-101-BIB-B | reverse complement strand
TTGCCCGGCCGGCGGGTGTCCAACCCCCCCGGCGGCGCCGCTCATGCGTTTAGAACGGCAGCTTCGCGTCCGGCTTCTCCGCCATGATCACACGGCGGAAATCTTCCTGGATGCGCTTGAGCGCCGCGTCGTTATCGGCTTCGAAACGCATCACCACGACCGGCGTGGTGTTCGACGAACGCGCGAGGCCGAAGCCGTCCGGATACTCGACGCGCAGGCCGTCGATCTTCACGACGTCGTCCGCGCCGGTGAACTTGGCGTTTTGCTGCAGGCGCGCGATCAGTTCGAAGTTTTCGCCTTCTTCGAGCTTCAGTTGCAGTTCCGGCGTGGAGTTCGAGTTCGGCAGCGAGTTCAGCAGCTTGCTCGGGTCTTCCACACGCGTGAGGATTTCGAGCAGACGCGCGCCCGTGTACAGGCCGTCGTCGAAACCGTACCAGCGGTCCTTGAAGAACACGTGGCCGCTCATTTCGCCCGCCAGCGGCGCGCCGGTTTCACGCAGCTTCGCCTTGACGAGCGAGTGGCCGGTCTTCCACATGAGCGGCTCGCCGCCCTTGTCCTTCACCCACTTGCCGAGGTTGCGCGTGCACTTCACGTCGTAAATGATCTGCGCGCCCTTGTTGCGCGACAGCACTTCTTCGGCGAACAGCATGAGTTGGCGGTCCGGATAGATGATCTGGCCGTCTTTGGTGACCACACCGAGGCGGTCGCCGTCGCCGTCGAACGCGAAGCCGATTTCAGCGTCCGTTTCCTTCAGCGCGTGGATCACGTCCTGGAGGTTTTCCGGGTGAGCCGGGTCCGGGTGATGGTTCGGGAAGTTGCCGTCGATCTCGGTGAACAGTTCGACCAGTTCGCAGCCGAGCTTCTTGAACAGCAGGGGTGCGAGGCCGCCGGCCACGCCGTTGCCGGTATCCACCACGATCTTGATGGGACGCGCGAGCTTGATGTCGCCGGCGATACGCTCGAGATAGGCGTCGGCGATGTCGTACTCCGTGTACGTACCGCTGCCTTCGGAGAAGTTCTCGTCGACGATGCGCTGATGCAGCGCGAGAATCTGTTCGCCGTAAATCGCCGCGCCGCGCAGGACCATCTTGAAGCCGTTGTAGTCCGGCGGATTATGACTACCCGTCACGACGATGCACGAATCGACGCGGCGCTCGCCGCCGTCGAGCTGCAACGGTACGCTGGCCGCGAAGTAGCCGACCGGCGTGGGCACCATGCCCACGTTGACCACGTCGACGCCGGCCGCACGCAGGCCGTCCGACAACGCCTGGACCAGTTCGGGGCCCGACAGGCGACCGTCACGCGCGACCACCACGGCGTCGCCGCCTTGCGCCCGCACTTCGCTGCCAAACGCGCGGCCGATCGAACGCGCTGCATCGGCGTCGAGCGTCTTGCCGATTACACCGCGAATGTCATACGCCTTGAAAATAGATTTGGAGATCATGTTGGCTCACTTGCGTGCAATGGAAAATTTTGACCGGCGCACCGCTGATGAATCGGTAAAACACAGCGATGCGCCCTTGCCGGAAGCGATCCGGTTCCAACTTATAATTGCGCTTTTCGGACCAGCCTTATAGCACCATTCTAATGCTTAGACGCCCTCCAAATGTAAAGTTGCCGCGACAGTCGGCTGGGTGGGCAAACGCGCGCACTGCGCCACTCGGGTCATGCGCGCCGCTCGCGCTCACGGCGCCGCCGGCATGCCCGGCGCAAGCGGACCGGCGAGCGGCCAGCGGATGCTGACGCTCAAACGCTTCGCCAATCCGGACGTCACGCGCGCCTTCACGAATATCGTCTGGCTCGGGCTGGAGCGGCTCACGCAGATCGGCGTGGCGATCGTGATCAGCGGCATGCTGGCGCGCTACTTCGGGCCGGACACGTTCGGCAAATGGCAATACGCAAACACGCTGCTGCTGGTGCTCTCGCCCATTACCTGGGTGTGCGGCGCCGAGATTCTGGTGCCCACCATCGTCAACCGGCCGCCGGCGCAGCTCGGCACGGTGCTCGGCAGCGCCTTCGCGCTGCGCATTTCCGTGTCGGTCGCGGCCTTGCTGTTGACCTGGCTCGGCATCGCCCTGCACTTCTTCGAGCCGCTGGTCGGCGCCATGCTCGCCGGCCTCGCCGTGACCATGCTGTTTCGCGAACCGTTCGTCGGCGTGATCAACGCGTGGCTGCAAAGCATGACCTACAGCAAGCCGCAGTTGCTCACCAGCATGAGCACCGCGGTGCTCAAGGCCGCTCTGGTCTATCTGCTGGTGCGCGCGGCGGCCACGCCCGCGCGCTTCGGCTGGCTGTGGGCGCTCGAATCGGCGGCGATCGGCGCGGTCCTGCTGATCTATTACATGCGCCGGCATGGCGGCAAGCTTGGCTGGCATCTCGACCGTTCTCTGTTCAAGCACTTCGCGAGCGCCGGCACCGTGTTCTGGCTTGGCCTGATCTGTATGTATCTGTTCCTGAAACTGGACCGGCTGATGCTCGAACGGGCCATTTCATTCGCTGATCTCGGACGCTATTCCGCCGCCCAGCAGTTGAATGAAAACTGGATCACGCTCGCCTTGATGCTCGCGCAGACCATTGCGCCCGCCTTCGTCTATCGTGTGCAGGAAGCCGCCCAGTTGCGCCGCAACATGTGGCGGCTCACCGCCATGACCGCGGCGCTGATGGTGAGCGGCGCGATCGTGCTGGATCTGCTCGCCGGACTGATCATCCGCCGTGTGTTCGGGCCGCAGTTCGAAGGCGCGATCGAGATTTTCCGCTGGGCCGTGTGGCTGTCGGTACCCGCCGGCATCGAGGCGATCGGCAATCTGATCGTGCTGAAATATCAGGCCAAGTTCGTGTTGCTCGCGAAGTGGCTGCTGGCGCTGGCCGTCGCGTTCGTAGTCAATCTGCTGGCCATTGCGCGACTTGGCGCGTACGGCGCGCTGGTGGGCCTCGCGGCCGGCTATCTGGCGGCCGCGTCGGTTAATCTTTATTACATTCGTTTCAAATTGCGCCCATGACGAACGCATCCGCCACCGCGCAAATGACTCTCGACGACGTCGCGGTCCTGATTCCCGCCTACAACGGCCAAGCCGACGTCGACCTCACGCTCGCGTCGTTCAGTGAAAGCGCGCCGGTGCACGTGTTGATCGTCGATGACGGCAGCTCGCCGCCGATCGTCGCGCCGGTCATCGCCAATATGAAGATCGAAGTGCTGCGCATGGCGCGCAACGGCGGGATCGAACGCGCATTGCAAACCGGCATCGACGCCCTTGCGCAGCGCGGCTTTCGCTATGCGGCACGCATCGACGCGGGCGACCGCAGCGTGCCGCAGCGGCTCGCCAAACAACGCGTGTTCATGGAATTGCATCCACGCGTGGCCGGCCTCGGCATGTGGACGCAGGTCGTCACCCGCGAAGGCAAGCCGCTCTTCATGCTGACGCCACCCGCCGAACCGGACGCGATCCGTCGCTTGCGCTTCTTCCGTTCATGCCTCGCGCATCCTTCGATGATGCTGCGCATCGACGCCGTTCGCGCGGTCGGCAACTACCGCGCCGAGTACCCCTCCGCCGAGGACCTCGATCTGTTCGTGCGGCTGATGGAGCGCTACGACTGCGCGAACCTGCCTGAGCTCGGGCTGTACTACGAACTGAACGAAAGCGGCATCAGCGCGACCAAACGGCGCCGCCAGGTGAGTTCGACGCTGCGGCTGCAACTGCGCTACTTCAACGCCGCCAATCTGTACGATTGGCTAGGCCTCGCCAAAAATCTGCTGCATCTGGTGACGCCTTACCGCGCGCTGCAGCGGATCAAACGCAGCCTGCTCACGCCGCGCGCGAGCCATTAAATCATTCACCACCCCATTCACCGCCGAGCTCGTTCCCGCATGAAGCCTGCCTTGAAGTCGACGCCCGCGTTGCGCATTACACTCGTCTGTAACACCGCCTGGGCAATCTATACCTATCGGCAAGGGCTGATCCGTATGCTGGTTGGACGCGGCGTCGACGTGACGGTGCTCGCGCCGCGCGACCGCACGTTCGAACTGCTCACGGCCATGGGCTGCCGCTGCATCGAATTGCCGGTCGCCTCCAAAAGTACCAGTCCACGCGACGACCTGCGCACGCTGTACGCGCTCTACCGGCAATACAGGACCATCCGCCCGCACGTGGTGTTCCATTACACGATCAAGCCGAATATCTACGGTTCGATCGCCGCGAAGCTGGCGGGCGTGCAGTCGGTTGCGGTCACAACCGGATTGGGCTACGTGTTCATCCAGCACAGCCGCGCCGCGCAAGTGGCCAAAAAACTGTATCGTTTTGCGTTCCGTTTCCCGCGCGAAATATGGTTTTTGAATCGCGACGATCAAGCCGCGTTTGTCGAACGGAATTTGTTGGTGCATCCTGAGCGCGCGAGGTTGCTGCATGGCGAAGGCGTCGACCTCGCGCAGTTCGCCTTTACGCCGTTGCCCGAGCGGACCGATTACCGCTTCGTGCTGATCGGGCGGCTGCTGTGGGACAAGGGCGTGGGCGAATATGTCGAAGCCGCGCGGCGTTTGCATGAACGTTACCCGCACGCACGGTTCCAATTGCTCGGTCCGGTGGGCGTCGACAATCCCAGCGCGATTACACGCGAGGAAGTGGCGGCGTGGGAGCAGGAAGGCATCATCGAGTATCTTGGTGAGGCGCACGACGTGCGGCCTCTCATCGCCGAGGCGGATTGCGTGGTCCTGCCGTCGTATCGCGAAGGCGTGCCGCGCACGCTGATGGAAGCCTCGGCCATGGGCCGGCCGATCGTCGCGACCGACGTGCCGGGCTGCCGCGAGGTGGTGGCGGACGGCGTCAACGGATTGCTGTGCGAAGTGCGCAATGCAGAAAGCCTTGCGGCCACGCTGGCGCGCATGCTCGACATGAGCGGCGCGGAGCGGCGGGCCATGGCAGAACGCGGCCGGAAGAAAGTCGCGGAAGAATTCGACGAGCGCGTGGTCGTCGAAACGTATAAGGACCTGGTGCAGAAAATGACGGGCGTTTTACTTTAACGGAGCAACAGCATGACCACGAAGGGCACGATTCTGGTAACGGGCGGCGCGGGCTTTATCGGCTCGCACACCTGTGTCGAACTGCTGAACGGCGGTTACGACGTCGTGGTAATCGACAATCTCGTGAACAGCAACCGCGAATCGCTGCGGCGCGTGGAAAAGATCGCCGGCAAGGCGGTGACCTTCTACGAAGCCGATGCGCGCGACGAAGCGGCGCTCAACCGTATTTTCGACGCCCACCCGATCACGGGCGCGATTCACTTTGCCGCGCTGAAGGCGGTTGGCGAGTCGGTGGCCAAGCCGATCGAGTACTACAGCAACAACGTCGGCAGCCTGCTAACCTTGCTCGGCGTGATGCGCGACCGTCACGTCAAGCAGTTCGTGTTCAGTTCGTCGGCCACCGTCTACGGCGTGCCGAAGAGCTCGCCGATCGACGAGTCGTTCCCGCTGTCGGCCACCAATCCCTACGGCCAGTCGAAGCTGATTGCCGAGCAGGTGCTGCGCGATCTGGAACTCGCCGATCCGTCGTGGCGCATTGCCACGCTGCGCTACTTCAATCCGGTCGGCGCGCACGAGAGCGGCCTGATCGGCGAAGATCCCGCCGGCATTCCGAACAACCTGATGCCGTATGTCGCGCAGGTCGCGGTCGGCAAGCTCGAGAAACTGCGCGTGTTCGGCGGCGACTACGACACGCCCGACGGCACCGGCGTGCGCGACTATATCCACGTCGTCGATCTGGCGCGCGGACATCTGGCCGCGCTCGACGCACTGGTCAAACGCGACGCCAGCTTCGTCGTGAACCTCGGCACCGGCCAGGGCTATAGCGTGATCGATGTGGTCAAGGCATTCGAGAAAGCCGCCGGCCGGCCGGTGCCGTATGAAATCGTGGCGCGCCGCCCCGGCGACGTCGCCTCGTGTTTCGCCGATCCGGCCGCGGCCGAGAAGATCATCGGCTGGCGCGCTCAGTTCGGCATCGAGCGGATGTGCGAGGACCACTGGCGCTGGCAATCCACGAATCCACAAGGATTCGCGTAAGTTGAATGAAGTCGACGGCGGCGCGAAGGAGCCGCCAGGCAGGGGTTCCGCCGCCGTCGATTGAGGGATTGCACCACACGGGTAATTCCGCATATTACTAATACTTTACGATTTCTATACTGACTTACCGATTGACGGTCAGGCTTCCTAAGAACGTGTGAATCGGCGCGCATGAGCCCGTATCGAGGCTGCATGCAAGAAAAGACATGCTACGGAGACAGCTATGGGAATTCGCTTGAAAAGCGTTGTGGGTGCGCTCGCCCTTTGCGCCCTCGCCAATGTCAGCTATGCGGCAGATCCGATCAAGATCGGCGTCGACGGCCCTTTCACCGGTGGCTCGTCTTCGATGGGCGTGAGCATGCGTGACGGCGTGCGCCTCGCGACCGCGGAGATCAATAAAGCCGGTGGCGTGCTGGGCCGCCAGATCGTGCTCGTGGAACGCGACGACGAAGCAAAGAACGAACGCGGCGTGCAGATCGCGCAAGAGCTGATCAACAAGGAAAAAGTCGTGGCGGTGGTCGGCTACATCAACACCGGCGTCGCGCTCGCTTCGCAGCGCTTCTTCCAGGAAGCGAAGATTCCCGTGTTCAACAACGTCGCCACAGGCAGCATCGTGACGAAGCAGTTCACCGATCAGCCGGATAACTACGTGTTCCGCAACGCCGCCGCGGATCGCATCCAGGCGCCGATGATCGTCGAAGAGGCTGTGACCAAACGCGGCTTCAAGAAGGTCGCAATTCTTGCCGACTCGACCAACTACGGTCAGCTCGGCCGCGAAGACCTCGAAAAAGCGCTCGCCGCCAAAGGCGTGAAACCCGTCGCCGTCGAGAAATTCAATATCAAGGACGTCGACATGACCGCGCAACTGCTCAAGGCCAAAGAAGCCGGCGCGGAAGCGGTGCTGACGTACGGGATCGGACCGGAACTCGCGCAGATCGCCAACGGCATGGCCAAGCTCGGCTGGAAAGTGCCGCTGATCGGCAGCTGGACCCTGTCGATGGCGAACTATATCGACAACGCGAGCACCAACGGCGAAGGCGCGCGCATGCCGCAGACCTTCATTCAGGAAGCGAACACGCCGAAGCGCAAAGCCTTTATCGAAGCGTACCTGAAGGAATTCAAGCCGAAGAACAACCGCATCGACTCGCCGGTGTCCGCCGCGCAGGGTTACGACTCGGTCTATCTGCTGGCCGCCGCGATCACCCAGGCCGGCTCGACCGACGGCCCGAAAGTGCGCGCCGCGCTCGAAAACCTCAACACCAAGGTGGAAGGCGTCGTGATGGTCTACGACAAGCCGTTCACGCATGACGACCACGAAGCGATCAGCCCGAACGTGCCGGTGGTCGGCGAGGTCAAGGGCGGCCGCGTGGTCTATGCGTACGAAGCCGACAAGAAAGGCGGCAGCCAGTTGCGCAGCAAGCAGGCGAGCTCGGCGAACTGAGCGTGGAATAAGCGCGGAACAAGCGCTAAGCAAGCGCGGCGGCATGCTACGAAGCCGCACCCGCCTTGAGGCGGGCGCGGCTTTGCTTCATATCCGGTGAACTCCAAGGCGGTCGACGATGGCCATTCTTCTACAGCTCATCTATAGCGGCATTGCGCTCGGCATGATCTACGCCGTGATCGCATTCGGCTATCAACTCACATTCGCCACCTCGGGCACGCTGAACTTCGGCCAGGGCGACGCGCTGATGCTCGGCGCGCTGGTTGGTCTCACGCTCGTCACGCTCGGCGTCAATTACTGGCTGATGATTCCGCTCGTGTGCGTGTTCGGTCTGCTGCAGGGCGCGTTCGTCGAACGGATCGGGGTGCGACCGGCGATCAAGATCAAATCCGAGTTCGGCTGGATCATGTCGACCATCGCACTCGGCATCATCTTCAAGAACGTCGCGGAGAATCTCTGGGGCCGCGACGATCTGCGCTTCCCCTCCCCGCTGCCGGAAGCACCGCTAAAAGTGTTCGGCGCCAATGTGCTGCCGATGGAATTGCTGGTGGTCGGCGGCGCCCTCGTGATGATGCTGGCGGTCGAGTTCTTCAACCGCAAGACGATCTTCGGCAAGGCGGTGGTGGCCACCGCGAACGACCGCGATGCCGCGGCGCTGATGGGCATCAACACGGGTCTCGTCATCACGTTTTCGTATGCGCTGTCGTCGCTGACCGCGGCCTTTGCCGGCGTGCTGATCGCGCCGCTCACGCTCACCGGCGCGACGATGGGCGCGGTACTCGGGCTCAAGGCGTTCGCGGTGGCGATCATCGGCGGGCTGTCGAGCGGGCTGGGTATCGTGGTGGGCGGCGTGATTCTCGGGATTGCGGAGACCACGACCGGCTTCTACCTCTCCACCGGTTACAAGGACGTACCCGGGCTCGTCCTGCTGCTGATCGTGCTCGCGTTGAAACCTGCCGGCCTGTTCGGCAAGACGTCGATCAAGAAAGTGTGAGGAGCGCCGTGAATCCGAAGAAACTCATTGTGTCCGCACTGGCGCTGATCGCGCTCGCGGTGTTTCCGGTGCTGTCGGGGAACCCGTACTACATCCACCTGCTCGAGACGATCATGATCTACGCGATCCTGCTCTTCGGTCTCGACATCGTGGTCGGCTATACGGGGCAAGTGTCGCTCGGGCATGCCGGGTTGTTCGGCGTGGGCGCTTACACGGCCGGTGTGTTGTTCTTCAAGCTCGGCATGCCGTTCATCGTCACCGCGCCGCTGGCGATTCTCATCACCGCGGGCTTCGGCGCGATTCTCGCGCTGCCGGCCTTGCGCGTGTCCGGTCCCTACCTCGCGATGGTGACGCTGGCGTTCGGCACGATCCTCCAGATTCTCATCAACGAGATGGATTTTCTGACCAACGGACCGATGGGCGTGAAGATCCCGAAACCTTCGATCGGCGGCCGGCCGATGAACGAGGTCGAGTACTACTGGCTCGTCGCGGCACTGCTGGTCGCCTCGCTGATCGTCGTGCACCGCGTGCTCAGATCGCATCTGGGCCGCGCGTTCGAGGCGCTGCGCGACAGTCCGATCGCGTCGGACTGCATGGGTGTCTCGGTGTACCGCTACAAGGTCTACGCGTTCGTGATCAGCGCGGGGTTCGCCGGCCTGGCGGGCTGCCTCTATTCGTATTCGGAGCAGTACATCTCGCCGAATACGTATAACTTCGAACTCACCATCCTGTTCCTGCTTGCGATCATCATGGGCGGCCGCAAGACCCGCACCGGCGCGCTGCTCGGCTCGGCGATCATCGTGCTGCTGCCCAAACTGCTCGACGACATCGACATGTTCCGCACCGTCGCCTCGGTGCTGGCAGCGGTCGTCGTGATCGGCGCGGGTGTCGCGCTGGCGCGCAAGGTGTCCACGCCGCGCAAGGTCGCGATTCCGGTTTTGGGCACGGTGGGTCTCGCCGCGTTTTCCTACCGGATCGACACGCTTGCCGACTGGCGGTTGACGATCTTCGGGCTGATGATTCTGCTGGTGGTGTATTACTTGCAGGACGGCGTGGTCGGTTTCGTGCGCAAGATCGTGATGCATGGCCGCGTCCGCACGGTTACTGTCGACACCACGAAACCGGCCACGATCGGTGGCGATGCGATTCAGGCGGTGCAGGCGAGCGGTACGGAAGACATTCTGCAATTGCGCGGCATCCTGATGCAGTTCAGCGGACTGAAGGCGCTCAACAACGTCGATCTGACCGTGCGGCGTGGCACGATTCACGGCCTGATCGGCCCGAACGGATCGGGCAAAAGCACGATGATGAACGTACTGACCGGTATCTATGTGCCGACCGCCGGCACGCTCGACTATCGCGGCGCGTCGCTCGCGGGCAAGACCTCCGCGCAGATTGCGCTGTCCGGTATCGCGCGCACGTTCCAGAACGTGCAGTTGTTCGGCGAGATGACCGCGCTCGAGAATGTGCTGGTCGGCCTGCATCACACGTTCAACGCCAATCTCGCGGATGTCGGGCTAATGTCGTCGCGCTATCGACGCGAGGAACGCGCCGCCCGCGAGCGTGCGTTCGGCATGCTGCGCTTCGTCGGTCTGGACAATGTCGCCGCCGAAGAAGCACGCAACCTGCCGTACGGCAAACAGCGGCTGCTCGAAATCGCGCGGGCGCTCGCGCTCGATCCGCAACTGCTGCTCCTCGACGAACCCGCCGCGGGACTCACTGCGCCGGATATCAAGGAACTGGTCGCGATCATTCGCAAAGTGCGCGATCACGGCATTACTGTCGTGCTGATCGAGCACCACATGGACGTGGTGATGAGCGTCTGCGATCGAGTTTCGGTGCTGGATTTCGGGCAGAAAATCGCCGAAGGCAAGCCTGCCGATATTCAGTCCAACGATAAAGTCATCGAAGCTTATCTCGGCGGCCAGCCTGCCGGCCAAGCGGCGTGAACCGACTCAACGCGCCTACAGGAACAGACATGTTATCGATCAGAAATCTGCATGCGGGCTACGGCAAGGTCAAAGTGCTGCACGGCATTTCGATCGATGTGCCGAAGGCGTCGGTTGTCACGCTGATCGGCTCGAACGGCGCGGGCAAAACGACGACGATGCGGGCGATCTCCGGCATGATCCGGCCGAGTGCCGGCGAGATTACGATGGGCATCGGCGCGAACGCGAAGCGCATCGACGCGTTGGAGTCACATCGCATCGCACGGCTCGGGCTCGCGCATTCGCCGGAAGGCCGGCGCGTGTTCGCGACCATGAGCGTGACCGACAACCTGATGCTCGGCGCGTTTCCGCGCCTGACATCGGCGCGGCCGCGCGGCGACGTGAAGGCCGATCTGGAGCGCGCGATCGAGATGTTTCCGCGGCTCAAGGAGCGGCGTCACCAACTGGCCGGCACGCTTTCCGGCGGTGAGCAACAGATGCTGGCCATGGCGCGCGCGATCATGATGAACCCGGAGTTGGTCTTGCTCGACGAACCGTCGATGGGACTCGCGCCCATTCTGGTCGAAGAGGTGTTTCGCATCATCGGGAATCTGAAGAGTCAGGGCGTCACCATGTTACTGGTCGAGCAGTTCGCCGCCGCGGCGCTCAATGTGGCCGATTATGGCTATGTGCTTGAGAACGGCAAGATCGCGGCGCATGGGCCCGCGGCGGAGTTGCGCAACGATCCCTCGGTGAAGGCGGCCTACCTGGGGGCCACTCACTGAGGTGCATCGGCTAGTTCGTGGCACGAACCGTGCAGGTTGCGCGCGCAACCTTCTCTTTCAACTCGACAAGCCAGATGAAAGATCTAGCATATTCCGTGCGAGATCGAACACTCTTCTGGGGGCCTAGCCAGCACACTTAAGGCAACGGAATTCTCGCCATAGGCGTGGCTGGAATCCGGAACACGAACGCGCAATACGTTGCGACGGCCATCCACACTCATCTCGTCGGAGCCCGGCGTCTGCGCGGCGAGCCGCTTTCATCATACACATGGACGCGGCGATTGACGCATGCCCTAACCGAGCTTTGTGTGCTGTACCGAACGGAGTAGCGGCATTCGTACAGATACTCTACGTCTACACATGCTCGACCAAACACGGAGCGGGCGCGTATTTATTGAATTGATCGCCATCGTGGGTCAATGCGGGAATGGCCAGAGGCGGCCTGCCACGTGAAACCGGTTTACCTATCGCATCCGGCTTCGGCTGCGACAATTGGAATTTTGATAACGATCAACATTTTCGCAGTGCCAACGGTGGCCGTCAAATGTATCGCGACACTGATTGGCATATCTTTCTGAGTCGGCCAAGACATCGGCATTTTACGACTTGTCCGCAAACGGACGCCGAATTGCCAAGCTATACTTTCTACTGAAATAATTAGGATTTATGTTGCCGGGGAATGCGATGCTTCGCATGCCTCTAGCGTGCGCCCCTGCTTCGTAGGAGAAGTTTTTTTATTAATTTTTCTTGAGCTTTTCTTCTTAATTATCCGAAGTACTTTTTATAGCAATTAAAGATTGCTATATCCCTATTTTCCTATCTCGCGTTGTCCGCCGAAATAACCGGCACGACCTGCAATGCCGAAACACTGATGTACTCGTCAACGAACTTCGCACCGGGGGCAGCAATGGCTTTAGTCGGCAAGGTATCGGAATCAGTGTCAAAGGACGTCAATCCTTTCGATGCCCGCTACGAAAGTCGTTCACACGCCGATCATCCTGAATTGGGCGGCCGCGGCTTTTCAGCTTCACATGTGGATAGCACCTCGGAATTGAACCGCGCCGACGAGTCCCTTTCTGCGGACGTGTCCGCGGATACCGCTGCAGGCCCCGTGGCTCGCCGTACGTTGTCGGCGGCTAATGACTCTGACATCCCGTCGAGAAAAGGTGACTTCACGAAACGCACTTTCGACATTCTCGGCGCATCCGCCTTGCTCCTTGTGCTGCTACCGATTTTTCTCGTCATAGCTTGCGTCGTGCTGAGCGACGGCGGGTCGGCTTTCTTTGGCCATCCGCGCGTTGGAAGAGGCGGACGATCGTTTCGCTGTCTGAAATTCCGCTCCATGGTGCCGAAGGCCGACGTCGTTCTTGCCGAGCTCCTTGCCACCGACGCCAATGCGCGCGAGGAATGGAATCGCGATTTCAAACTGAAGAACGATGTACGCATCACCACCGTCGGCCGGTTTCTGCGCAAGTCGAGCCTGGATGAACTGCCTCAACTCTGGAATGTCCTTCGGGGCGACATGAGTCTCGTCGGTCCTCGCCCCATCATCACCAAGGAACTGGAACGCTATGGCTCCGACGCCCACTATTACCTGTCGGTCAGGCCCGGCGTGACAGGATTGTGGCAAGTCAGCGGACGAAATAACGTTGACTACGCAACGAGAGTCGCACTGGACGTCTCGTACGTGAAGGAACGCTCGACCCTGCTCGACATCAGCATTCTGCTGAGAACATTCAAAGTGGTCTTCGACGGAAGCGGGGCGTATTGAACATCGTGTACGCCCGGCACAGCAAAGTAATCCGTATGGAGTGCCCATGCAAATTGTTCACGTCGTCGAATCGGCTTCTACAGGCACGCTCTCCGTGGCGTGCATGATCTCGAATCGTCTCGCCAGTGAAAGTCACGAAGACTGCGTTGAATTCTCACGGCGTAGCGAAACACCCGACAACTTACCTTCTCTCTCCCCTCGAACGTTCTGTCGCGGCAATTTCATATGAAGGCCGAGCGGTGAACGTTTGTGCTGGCTGACAGCGCCTTCTCGATGCTTACATCGACTGGCATACCGGAGCGATATCTGATGAAACAGTTAGCGGAGCGGTCCAACGTGCACCGGGAAGAGGCCCCCGTTCAGACTGCGTTGCCAGCCGACGCTAGCTCGGCGCGAGACTCTCATTGGCGGGGTCCGTCTGCTGGGTTTGCAATCAATGGCAAGTTTGCATCTCAACGCATAACAGGAGTGCAACGTGTCGGTTATGAACTGGCGATGGCGTTCCAGCGTCTGTTTCCTGAAGAAGCCGACCTGCCCTTGTTGATTCCCTCGAACGCACGAACTGACGTTGTCTTGCCGAAAGCAAAAATGATCGGCCGGTGGTTGAAGGGTTCTCTGTGGGAGCAACTGGCACTGCCATTCGCGATTGGCGGCCGAACGCTTCTCAGCCTTTGCAATATGGGCCCCTTATTCGCTCGTCGGCAGGTCGTGATGATGCACGACGTTGCGATCTACGATCTGCCGGAAAATTACTCGTGGAAGTACAGGCTCTGGTATCGCGTTGCGTTTTCTCTGCTGAAGCGCAACGCTAGTCACATCGTGACGGTGTCGGAATTCTCGAAGACACGAATCATGGAGCGCCTTGGCATCGACGCGTCACGCATTTCGGTGGTCCTGAATGGCGTGGACCACTTTGAAAAAATCACACCGGACACGGCGATTCTGTCGCGGTTGAACCTGCAGAACGATGGCTACGTGCTCGCTGTCGGAAATCTCTCAGTAGGAAAGAACCTTCCACGCATAGTTGCCGCGATGGAGCGCCTGAGTGACCGCCATGACTTGAAGTTTGTTGTCGTTGGCGGATGCGATTTGCGGGTCTTCAATTCACAGGCGAAGGTAGGGTACGACTTATCGAAAAACATCATCCCCGCAGGATTCGTATCGGACGGCGAATTGAGAGCGCTGTACGAAAACGCAGGCTGCTTTCTGTTTCCGTCCTTATATGAGGGCTTCGGATTGCCGCCGCTTGAAGCGATGTCTTGTGGATGTCCTGTCATCGTGTCACGTGAAGCGTCGCTTCCAGAGGTATGCGGCAATGCAGCGATGTACTGTGACGCGCATTCGGTCGACGACATCGTCGACAAAGTGACGCAGATGATGGAGGACGCCGCGGTGCGCGAAACCTGGCGCGAACGCGGAAGGGAGCATGCCCGTGGCTTCCGGTGGGAGTGGTCTGCACATCAATTGCTCGACGTTCTCGAGCGTGAGCTCGCGGGCGGAGTGGCTCGCCCGGTTCACGCGCGATCCGCGCCTTCGCGCGTTTAGCGCGGATCGCGCAACACCTATCAGGATGCGCCGGTCCAAGCATCTGCAAGCTCGTCGCGCCTCACTGCGGCAAGACCTTTTTTACGACCTATTCGAAGGAGCTTCGCAGCATGAATACGCCCGCCTCCACGATCGATCTTGCCGCCACGCTACGAGATCACTTCGCACGCGTCGTCCTGCCGATCTGGCGCGGGCCCGGCTTCAATACCGCGATGCATCTGCCTTACGAGGCCGTCAGCGCCGACGCGGGCCACGTTCCGATGCCGGTTGAACGCTATCGCGCGATGGCGTGCGCGCGGCAGTTGTTCGTCTTCTCGCAAGCCGGCGAAGCAGCCCATGCCCATGTGCTGTTCGAAGCCCTGCTGCACTACTTTCAGGACAAGCAGCGCGGCGGCTGGTTCTACAGCGTTGATGCACAAGGTGCGCCGCTCGATACGACGAAAGATCTCTATACGCACGCGTTCCTGGTCTTCGCGTGCGCTGAATATGCCGCAAGCTTCGGCAATCGCGATGCACTCAACCTCGTCCATAGCACCTCGGCGCTAATCGAAACGCGTTTCGCCGCGCAGCACGGATTGTTCAACGCGGCGCTCGATGCGGAATTATCGACGGTGACCGGTACGCCGGTGCAAAACCCGTTGATGCATCTCACCGAAGCCTGGCTCGCCGCGCGCGAAGTGACCCAAGACACTGCGTTCGATTCTGCGTTGCGCAAGCTGGCTGGCGCCATCGAACGCACCTTCGTGCATGCGCCGACCGGCTGCATCGCGGAACTGCCGTTGGGTGTCGACGACAACCGTCTGGAGCCCGGCCATCAGTTCGAATGGTTCTGGCTGATCAGGCAAGCGGGCACGCTATTGGGCGGATCGGGGCTCGACGACTCGCTCTCGCGCGCGTTTGAGTTTGCGCAGCAACATGGCGTGGATCCGGTCACGGGCGGCGTGTGCGCGTCGCTCGATGACGCCGGTCGAGTAAAGGACGCCACGCAGCGGATCTGGGCGCAAAGCGAATATCTGCGCGCACTCGCCACCCGCAACGATGACGCGGCGCGTGCGGTGTTGCCCGGGCAGATCGAGCGCTTCCGCGAGCGGTTTCTGCACGCGCAAGGCTGGTTCGAATGCAAGACGGCCGCGGGTGACGTGTCGCGCGCCGACATGCCGTCGACTACGCCTTATCATCTCGCCACCGCTTACGCGGCGCTACCGGCTGAAGTTCGCGACGCTCGCAGCATTGCTGCGGCGTGATTGCAGCCTGAGAAGGACAAGGTCCGCGCAATCGTCCGGTTCGCGGGACTGAACTCGTTCATTTCGGCATGCCAATCGATGTGGGCATCGAGCGGGAGCGGGTCACCAGCCGGCACAACGAGTCCACACCGTGTCGGCTCTCGACGTTCCGCTCACGTCTGCGCGTCAGGTGCTCACGTTACTCGGCTTTTCAGAGCGGGGTTTCGCTCGCCAAGGTAATAGTGAAATTCGCGCGAGAATATTGCCTCGACGTGCGGAATGCAAGTCAAGCTGCAGTGCCTGCTGGAGTTCGGGGCGACGGACCGTCGCGGTTCCCAATTTAGCCACGACGATGCCTGCCGCGACATTGGAAAGCACGACTGCTTCGTCCAGCGGCATGCCCGCGCCGAGCGCGGCACTAAGCGTGGCAACGACAGTGTCCCCGGCCCCCGTCACATCGAACACCTCGCGCGCGCGCGTTGGCAAATGCAAAGGGGCGTGGCCGCGAGAAATTAACGTCATGCCTTTCTCGCTGCGTGTGACGAGCGCCGCTTCGAATTCAAACGCATCGCAAAGGGCGGCACCCTTCTGCTCGATCGTGGCATCACTCTCGCACCGCCCAACGACAGCCTCGAATTCGGACAGGTTGGGCGTAATGACGGTGGCGCCGCGATAACGCTCGAAATCCGTTCCTTTCGGATCGACGATGACGGGTTTTCCTGCACGGCGAGCGGCGGAGATGAGGTTCTTCGAATCGTGCAGTGACCCTTTCGCGTAGTCGGATAAGACCACCGCATCGACTTCGTGCAACTGCCGCTCAAAGCTGAAAATCAGCTCATCTCCATTGCGTTCGGGAAAATGGTCCTCAAAGTCCGCCCTGATCATCTGCTGATGGCGGGAAAGAATCCGAAGCTTGGTGATCGTCTTGCTGCCCGCGACGCGTTGGAGAACGCAATCAACCCCGCCTTCGCGCAGCAACTCTTCGATCCGATCGGCGTGCGCATCCTGCCCGGCCAAGCCGAGAAGGCGAACACGAGCTCCAAGTGCTGCCGCGTTCAGCGCGACGTTTCCCGCCCCACCGACACGCGTCTCTTCAGCTTGCACATGGACGACGGGAACGGGCGCCTCCGGCGAGATCCGCGAGGTCGAACCGTGCCAATACCAATCGAGCATGACGTCGCCTACGACCATTAATTGAGCGCAGTCGAAATCAGGAGGCGAAAGCTTCACCGGCGGGTTTCTTGTCATGGCGGCCTAAATTGATCGAATAAACTTCACTCAGAACGTCGGCGACAGAAGCGACGCTTATTTTTTCCATCACGTACTTCGCATTTCTCGGATATTCAAATCCGAGGCTCAGGAACATTCCGCCTTCTCGCTTAGACACAGCAAGGACTCCACGCTCTTTGCCGACAGGGCCCCATCGAAACGGATTGGTAGGACCATGCAGACTAATCATCGGCGTATCCAGCATTGCGGACAAATGCATGATTCCGGTGTTCACACAAACTATGCATTCCGCCCGCCTTACTATTCCGACCACTTCAGTCAGACTCACCTTGGCTGCCACGCTTACGACCTTCTGGCTGCCGATCAGCTCAACCAATTGTTGAGCCCGTGTGGCATCTTCAGGACCGCCCGTGATGACAATGGCGTGCCCGTTATCAATCAATACATGCGCAAGATCGCGCCAGCACTCCATGGGCCATTCGCGCATGGCGAAATTTGTTCCAGAGGCCCACGGGTGAAAAACAACATATTTATCGTCAATGACGAACGGCAAACTGGAAGGACGAATAGCCTTGGTGATTTTCGGATGTTCCGTCGACTCGATGCCTAGGGGGCGCAATAGCCTTCTGAAATTATCCAGCTCATGAAGGCCTTCGCAATGCTCAACGCTGGCATCATAAGCATAATGGCGGAATTGATTCCTGGTCTTAAAACCAATCGTAAACTTCGTCTTCGTGAAAGCTGCCAATATGGCCGAAATCCTTGGCCATTGCGAAGTGTCGATTAAGACATCGACCTCGTATTTCTTTATTTCCTTGAGCGCGTTCAACGGGCTGGTCAAAGGGACTACGACAACTTCGTCGAACCCGTCGAACAGATCATAGATACGCGCGTTGCTTCGTGATGCAAATATCACTATTCTGGAAATCTTTTTGACTTTCCTCAACTCAGAAATAATTATCGACGACAAGATCGAGTCGCCAATTGCAGCGAAGGCAAAAATGCCTGCTGTCGTGCACTCAACCGGCAGGCGTCGTTTTTTGCGAAGCGCCCCTAATATGTACAAGAAAGCGCCACCGACAATAAGGTCGACGCGCTTGAGAAGGTTCTGTCCGCGCTCATTTTTCATTTCAGGTCCAGCAACATCGAGTTGAACGTCGAGCTAGAACCCGAGCGGCTGCATACCTTCGCCGGCCGGGGTGCGATAGGCGTGACGACCGTGCGCCTGGGCGAATGGGCTTGGCATGCCCCCGTGCGCTTGTCACCACAGGTCTTCACGTTGTCGTACTGTTCGAGCAATGTCGCCAATTCCGCCTCGGTCGTCTGGAGGGATGATCTGACAGGCACCGCGCTGGATCAGGTCACCCAGGCTACCCAACGTCGCCGCTGTACCGTTGTTCGCTGATCCCGTCAATTTGTGCCTTGACGGTGGATTCCCGTTAGCTGGTCGTGACTCTCGACAGGCACCGTGCTCGGCTTACCGCCGCTGCCATTCGACCGCCCCGCGTCAGTCCATACACCGGGTCCGACGATACCTTTGAGGGCTCACACTCCGAAGCAGAAGATCACAACAGTCGGCGGCATCGAGCGCCGAAAGTCTGCAATGGCCGATGATGCAACTGCATGATCCGTGCTGGAACGCGCGCTGTCTGTGCGGCGCCGAACGTTCGAATGCCCGAGTGCATGTGGGGCACCCATTGCGGAAAGCTTTTGCCGCAGAACGACCGGCACAGGAAGGTCGATCGATATACTAAGTACTACTTCTATATCCAGTCCGCAGAATTATTCCGCGAAGGACACTTGGTCTGCGCGAAGCTACCTATCTGTTTCTCCGCGCTTATGCGGATCACTACGACACCGCCTCACGAGGATTCAGGCATGGCGACACGAATTGAACCCGGCATCGTGCAGGGGCGCCGCCTGGTTGGGATATTGCCACTTCAGTAATTTATGCAGGCTTTCGTGGTTCCTATCGGGCGAAACTTCATACCGCCTATTAATGCAACTGTAATCAATCCTGCCACACCACTATTTGCGAAACAAATAGTTTTGCCCGCCTGTCGGCTATCCACCTACCTAAACTGATTCGGCGCCGCGCAACGTGCGCTAAACCACAGACTCCGACGTGGCAAAGGAGGTATTCCTATCACATTTGCGCAAGTCGCGATGGACGCGGCGAAGCTTGTCGCTCCATCGAGAAGCTTGCTACCCGCATCTTGGAGATGGCGCCTTTGAACACGCATATTCTCAGTTTTGGATCGTCTCGCGCAGACAACGAAGCGGGTAACTTTTCGTTGCGCGACATGCTTCATCTATTGCGAGACCCTGTCTGGACACTGCTGGCATTTATCGCCTTTGCGACGTTCGCAGCCTCTCCTATTTTCTTGCGGCGCCTATCCGGCCGTCAGAGCTTTTGGTCATGCACGACTTCAAGAAGGTCGCGGCTCAACTGACCGAGCAGTTCGATCTCGTACCAGTCGACGCTCCGCCTTGCCTGATCTACAAGCAGGCCGCGCAGTCCACACGCACCATCTGTTAGACAGACGAAGTGTCACGCTACAGAACAATCTCCAGTTGAGATCCACAGCAAGGGACTTCACGCAACTTGCTTATTGAAACACCTGGCGAGTTCGCCGGAACGCGGGGCCTTGAAGCCGGGCAGCTTCGAGATCCAAATATGTGTCGCAGCGAGAACTATTGATTCTCGATCATGTTGGGGTGAACTATTCATGAGCCGATCTACGCCGCAAATTGGAATCGAGGTAAACGAGAATCGTATTCCCTTCAATACGCCCGCTATGACGGGTAATGAACTGAAGTACGTCGCAGAAGCTCACTTCAGTAAAAAGCTCGCTGGCGACGGCTCCTTCACAGGACGTTGCAACGAGTGGCTGCAGGAAAGAAGCGGTGCCGGCAAGGCATTGCTGACTCACTCCTGCACAGCCGCGCTTGAGATGGCAGTCCTGTTGCTGGACATCCAACCCGGCGACGAAATCATCATGCCGTCGTACACGTTCGTCTCGACGGCGAACGCATTCGTCCTGCGCGGTGGCGTGCCTGTCTTCGTGGATGTCCGCGAAGACACTATGAATCTCGACGAGCGATTGATCGAAGCGGCGATCACGCCACGAACTCGAGCGATCGTCCCGGTGCATTACGCCGGCGTGGCTTGCGAAATGGACACGATCGTATCCATCGCTCAACGCCATGGACTCAAAGTCGTCGAAGACGCGGCGCAGGCGGTCATGGCAACCTATAAGGGCCGTGGCCTCGGCTCCATTGGCCACCTCGGAGCCTACAGTTTTCACGAAACAAAAAATATCATCTCAGGCGAAGGTGGCGCGTTGCTCGTGAACGATCCCGCCCTCACGAGGCGCGCGGAAATAATCCGTGAGAAAGGCACTGATCGAAGCCGCTATCTCCGCGGAGAAGTCGACAAATACACCTGGCAGGAAGTCGGCTCTTCATTCTTACCAAGTGAGTTGATCGCTGCCTATCTATGGGCTCAACTGGAAAGTGCTGAAAAGATTACTCAGGCGCGCCTCGCGCACTGGGAGCGATATCATGCGCTTCTCGAGCCGTTCGAGCGCCGAGGCGCGCTCCGTCGTCCGATCGTGCCGAAAGAGTGCCAGCACAATGGACATATGTATTACGTTCTGGTTGAAGACGAACATGTGCGCCAGCGTCTACTCGATGAATATAGAAGGCAGGAAATAGGTTCGGTATTTCATTATGTTCCGCTTCATTCATCGCCTGCCGGGCAACGGTACGGCAAAGCTGGCGGCCCATTGGACGTTACCATCGACCAGTCAAAACGCCTGATTCGGCTTCCCCTCTGGGCCGGCTTGACCGAAACGCAACAAATGCGCGTGGTCGATATTTTTAGCGCGCTGGTGAAATAGGGCTGAGCCATGCTAAACACGCATGTGCGAATCGCATCCGGGCGTTGACGAGAGGTCGTCGGCAGCGGCCCGGATGTGCTCACGCACCGGAAGGTGCGGGGGGGTGATGATGTTGCCGACCTCCGTCCCGGAGTTCTCTTATCTCGCGCCGTAGACTTTCGTCGCCATCGCTTGTGCCCGGGTGCGCGCCGGGAAATTGGCAGCACGCCGGAGTAACGAAGCGCTGCCACGCAGTCTTTCAGTCAATGATCGGCGACTGACAATGAGAAGCCGGCTCTAAGTCCTTTGAACACGCTCGATCTGGCCGCCGGCGAAAACTTCACGCATTTAACCGTCAACGTGACGACGGCATAGGCAATCGCAATTGCACGGTGTGCAGGTGCGAGGTGCTTGCGGCTGAAATAAACGCGATTGCGCGCCGTATAGAACAGGCTGAAGGGACTTTCATTGCCGCCGGTAGACACCGCCACCTTGTGACCGACACTCGATGTCGGCACGTATAGCAGGCCGATACTGGCACTCTTCATGCGCCAGACGAAGTCGCTGTCGTCGTAATAGACGAAGTACTTTTCGTCCATCATTCCGACTGTCTGAAAGATGCTTTTGTGCAGCAACATAAAGCAGGTCGGCGCGTATTCTGTAAACATTTCTTCGTCGAACTGCCCGCGATCTTCCTTCCGATCGCCCACGTGCGGCGTGGTGGCGGTAAGGGGCGAGAATCTTCCGCCCGCACACCATATCCGATTGGTGCCGTGATAGGTGATCTTGGGCACCGAGGCCAACGCACCCGCCTCCTCGGTGTGCCGCACAAGTCCCGCGATCACGTCGGGATCCGGGAAGTCGGTGTCGTTATTGGCCAGCAGAACGTATTCGCATCCGTCTGCAAGCGCCATCTCTATACCCTGATTGTTGCCGCGAGCGACGCCGACATTGTCGTTATTGAACACGATATCCGCGTGAATATTGTTGAGAGCCGCAAGCTCGCGCGATATCGCACACCCCGTATCCTTCTCGCTGTTGTCGATCACGTACAGCTTGAAGTTCGCATCGCGCTGGGCCGCGAGACTCTTGAAAAAATCAGGAAGCACGGAATCGGAGCGATACAGCACGGTGACAATCCCGATCAGCGGCGAATCATATCTCGTTGACATATCGCGTCCTTCAAATGAGTTGCGGAGGCGGCCGTCGCTGCGCCTCCGTCATAGCGTGAGGGCGTCACCGATGTGTCATGCGGCGCGTTCACAGCCCTTGTATAGACCCTTCTCCCGCATCTCGGCGATGCTCTTCTCGTAGGTATCGGCCATCACCTCCTGCTGGTCGACCCACCGGGCAAACCGTGCGATGCCTTCGCTGAACGACACCTTGGGCTCGAATCCGAGCATGTCCCTTGCCTTGGTCAAATCGGCGTAGACATGGCGTACATCGCCCAGGCGGAATGCGCCCGTCACGGTGACGCTGACATCGCTGGCATACACCTCGCACAAAGTCTTGGCGACGTCCATGACCGAAGTGCGCACGCCCGAACCGATGCCGAACACGTTGTCCGCCGCGTTCGCGTTCGTGAGCGCTGCGTAGGTCGCATCCACCACGTCATCGATGTAGACGAAGTCACGGCTTTCCAGACCATCTTCGAAAATATTGATCGGATTGCCGTTTTTTATGCGCGTCGAAAAGATCGAGAGAATGCCCGTGTAAGGGTTCGATAACGACTGCCCCGGGCCGTAGACATTCTGATAACGCAACGCCGATGCATCGATGCCGATAGAACGGCAAGTCGTCATCACCATCTGTTCCTGAGTCTGCTTGGTAATGCCATAAAGCGAGGTCGGATGGATTTTCGATTCCTCGTCGGTGGGCACGCATTCCATCGCTTCGCCGCTTACCGGGCAGAGATGCTCGAACTGGCCCTCAAGCATGTCCTTTTCCTTCCGCGGACCAGGATACAGAATGCCGGCGGCCGGGGAACGATACTTGCCTTCGCCGTAAATCGCGCGAGACGAAGCAACGACCACTTTGCGCACGGAATTGCGGCTATTTTTCACCAGTATGTCGAGAATCAGCGCTGTTCCATGCACGTTCACGTCGACATAGCGATCGACCTCGTACATCGATTGGCCCGTACCCGTCTCGGCCGCAAGATGAACGATCGCGTCCTGCCCCTGCATGACACGTTCGAGCATGGCTCGATCAGTCACCGACCCCTTCACGAAGTGCACGCTTTCCGGCAACGATGCGAAGATCGCAGACGTGACGCTGGGATTCTCTCCGTGAATCTGCGGGGAGAGGCTATCGAGGACCGTGACTTCCGCATTGTTGGCGCAGAGCTTGCGCGCCAGACTCGAGCCGATAAAGCCGGCGCCACCCGTAATCAGGACTTTCATTGTTTCTCCCTCTCCCAACATCTGGTTTCGAAGTTGTAGCGCTTGATGATTTGCGCCGGATTACCTGCGACCACGCAATAGTCGGGAACGTCGCGGGTCACTACCGAATGCGCGCCGACCACGACGTGGCGGCCAATTTTCACGTTGGGCAGAATGACTGCGCTAAATCCAATAAAAGCGCCCTGCCCGATCACCACATAGTTACCTCGCGTGCGAATACGCTCGCCAATGCGGGTGGTGTCGTTGACGTTCTCATACGGATGCTCGACATCGACAATGGCAACGTTGCCGGTAATGGTCGCGCCGTCGCCGATCTCGATTGAAGAGCCGCATACGATGTGAACGTTCTGCTCGATATTGACCCGGCTTCCGATCGTGAGCCGCGGCGGCGCAGCCGAATCCGTCACGACAAGTTCGATGCGCGCACCGGGCCGAATCAGTACACGCTCGCCAATCGACGCGTAATGCACGTTGACGAGTAGCATGGGACGAAAGATCGTCGTTTTCGCGCCGACCGACTTGAACACATGCGCGTACCACAGGCGTGTCTTGAGTCGGTACCAAGCGAGAAGCGCGCGGTTACACCGATCGAGAAGCCTCAATCTTTTAGTGGCAGGACGCTCGTTCTCCTGTACGGTGGTACTCATGCGTGGGCCCGTTGTCGTCCGGTCACTTGCTTGAGCCGCGTATAGACAGCGCGTGACAGACGTGGCCACCGGCGCGTCGAGTACAAAACCAGCTGTTTCGTGCTGATTCTTGCCGCGCGCCAGCTCGACTCGATGCAGTCCTCGAAGTTATCCTCGTGTCCATGCTCCAGATAGAAGATGGCCGAGGTCAGATAGAACTTTGCGCGCCCCCGGTTGACTGTGTCGCTCGCCATGCCGAGATCGGCCGCAATCTGGCAGGTCTGGATCATGTCGGCCATGTATTCCCTATGACGCTCGGGATTGTTGATTCGTGTCGAGGTCATGCCGGTCCGGTTGACACGGTAAAGGCCCCACTCTTCGTCCAGGTAGCAGCCTTGCCAGCCGAACACCACCTGGAGCAGGTGTGCCACATCACAGACTGATTTCAGACCTACGTCAACGGGGCTGCGATGACGCAGATGGGCCCGATACATCTCCGAGCTATGAAAAAAGTACGGTCCGTTCTTGATGAGGAATTCGGCATCGAACGTTGCGGGCTTATTTTGGGGTAGTGGATACGGCACAGACTCCAACGTATCCTGGTCCACCGTGCGCATCCTATGGACCACGAGACCGCATTCAGGATGCTCTCTTAAGAAATCGAGTTGGCGCTGCAGCTTGCCAGGAAGCATGACATCGTCGCCGTCGATGTTGGCGATGTATTCGCCCTTCGCCATCGCGACGGTATCGGCGAAGTTCGCCGCGAAGCCGACGTTGGCGTCGTGCGAAATGACCTTGATCACATCCGGATAGCGCGATCGAAACGACTCGATGACGTCGAGGGAGTTGTCTGGCGAATTATCATCGCCCACGATCACCTCGAATGGCACATCGAGCTTCTGGTCGAGTACGCTTTGGAGGCACGGACCGACATACTCGCCTTGCCGGTAGCAGAGCACGATGACCGATAGTACGGGCGTGGCTTGCTCCTGGACCGGAGGGTAAAGGTTAGTATCCATGCTGTTGTCTCAGTTGAGGACCAGCCGCCCGGCCAGGTGGCGAGCCTTTCGTTGAATAATCGGCGAGACCGCGATGGTCAATGCGGCCATAGCGAGCCACGCTCCTGATAGAACAAAGAACAGACCAATACGCGAACAGCTTGTGAGATCCGCGAAACTCAACAACAGTCCGACGGGGGTGAGCGCAGCGATACGCGCAGCGAGGCCGCGATACCAACTGGCGTTGATACCGGGGATAAACTTTCGATGTACGATCGCAACCCAGCCGAACAGGAGCAGAAAGTTCATTCCCGCCCACGCATAGGCAGCGCCGACCGCACCGAGATGAATGCCGCCAAATAGGACCGCGGGCGCATAGAGGACAAGAAAGCCGATATTGCCTTTCAGATGCAGCGACAGGTCCCCTTTCGCGTACTGCACGATAAACGCCAGCGAAGCGATCGCTGAAAATGCGTTTCCTGCCGCATAGCATTGCATCGTTCGCAATGCGTCGGGACTCAACGGTGCGCTTGCGGACCAGAATCGAAGCACGGCCTCGGGCGCACAGATGAACACTGCCGCAACCGGGATCACCGCCAATGACGTCAGTTCAGTGGCCAGTGCATACATCTGGCGAATTCGTTCCCCGCCGCCGAAGCTTTCTGTAGTCAGCCGTGGAATGAACGCCTGTTGAATCGGGTTGGCCAACAACAAGATTCCGCTCGCCAACAGAGTCGCCAGGCTGAACACCGCAAAATCCGCCAGCGGCAAAATTTTCGAAAGGGCGATCTTGTCGATCTGTGTGGTGCAGGCCCAGATCACCGTCGCCAATGCAATCGACAGCGACAGCTTCGCGCGGGACGACAGTACCTTCCATGAAAAACGCGTCGACAGAAACGGTATGTCGATCGTACGGCCGAGCAGTGTCCGCATCGCGGCCGCTTCTACGACAATCGCCAAAAGTTGCCAAACAAAGAAGAACTCGATACGCGGCCAGATCATGATGATCGGCACAACGAGCACCGTGCGTATCACGGCAAAGGTGATGACAATTCCGTTGAGTGCAACCTGTCGATCGATGCCGACCACACCCCCACGGTATAGCGCACCGAGCCACCGCCCGATAGCAGTCAGCATCATCAGCACAAATGCCGTACGAATCACGCTCGGAGGCAGTGTGGACGCGTTCAACCATCGTTCGGCGAAATAAGGCGCGATGAAGATCGACAAGACGAACAGGATGGCGCTGGTGCCGAGAATCAGCTTTTCCAGTGATTCCAGCAACAACCCGACTTCAGCTTTCGAACCAGTACCGGCCCGGAGGCTGCCGAGCTCCCGGCACAACGTGGGCGAAAGACCGAAGTCCAGAACGAGTACCCATGCGAGAACCACCGCGTTTATCGCAATCAGCCCATAAGCTTCGACCCCGAGATGACGCACGTATATTGGGACCATGACGATGCCGAGCAACGCGGTCACCATCTGTCCAACGAAATTTGCGAGCAGGGTTCGTCTCAACATCGCGGTCTGCCAGTAAATTAGGTAAGGGCTGAAGGTACCGCCAGAGTCGCCGCGAATTCTGAATTGACATCGTTAATATCAACTCATCGCGAACGTGTCTTAGGGCGAGCGCTTGATCTGCCAAACGACCGAAAGATGTCACCTCCATTCCGGCCGGTCGATGCCGGAATGACAATTCGCGCTGACCACAACGCGTTTCGACGATAGGGAAAAATGACTACTTGTGAAACTTGATGTATTACGAAAGTATTTGATGCGGGCTCAGGGCGTATTGTGACTATCGGCAAAGCCCCTCGACTGCGTGAACAGACGCGCATATGAACACTTATGCGCAAGCCAACTTACGATGCGCATCACTGCGGTCTACGCCTTGAAGCGTACCTGTGCAGCTTCAATTTAAATGTGCGGCGGCGCACGTTCAGCAAGTTGCGGATGAGCTATCGCATGGAAGTCGGAAGCAGCTTCGCTCCATTCGAACATGACGGGGTCAACGGCTTGGCCACGCCACCTGATCCTTCGGAAGATTAAGCAGATACTGGCCATACGCATTCTTGGCGAGCGGTTTGGCGAGTTGGAGCAATTTCTCCTCGTCGATCCAATGTCGGCGAAATGCAATCTCTTCCGGACACGCCACTACCAAACCCTGACGCTTTTGCAGCGTTTCGATAAACGTAGCCGCCTGGATCAGTGAATCATGCGTGCCTGTGTCGAGCCACGCGTAGCCACGGCCCATGATTTCCACTTCGAGCGCATTGCGCCGCAGATAGCACGAGTTGACGTCGGTGATCTCGAGTTCGCCACGCGACGACGGTCTGATGTCCGCAGCGATGTGGCAGACCTGGTTATCGTAGAAATAGAGGCCTGTGACCGCATAGTTCGAACGCGGCTTTTCGGGCTTCTCCTCGATGGAGAGCGCGTGAAAACTCTTATCGAACTCGACTACGCCGTAACGTTCCGGGTCATGCACGTGATACGCGAACACGGTCGCGCCGCTGTCACGCGCATTTGCGCGCTCGAGCTGCGCGGCGAGATCGTGACCATAGAAAATGTTGTCGCCGAGAATCAGCGCCGACGGATCGTTGCCCACAAAATCCCGGCCA
>NZ_JARESV010000073.1:0-27676 GCF_046026985.1 Paraburkholderia sp. RL18-101-BIB-B | reverse complement strand
CAGATGTCGCACGAGACGATCTACAGGAGCCTTTATATACAGGCCCGCGGTGCGCTAAAGAAGGAATTGCTGGAGCATTTGCGCCGAACGCGAGCGATGCGTCGTTCCCGTCATCACACCATGAAGACTGACGACCACGGCAGAATCTGCGACGCCGGCGCACCGGGTGTGCACCACTCCTCGGCATCGGTGAACAGGTCGAGATAGCGGGATCGGTCGAGTCCGTCTCCGGCGTTCTGAAGCGCCCGGAGTTCGGCCTTCTTCGCCCGCCAGGATGCGAGATGACTCGCGTCGTCCTCCATGAGTTCTTCGAGTCGCGCGACTTCGGCGCGGCACGCATCGATGCGCAGCCGCGTTTCGGCGTTCTGCATCCGGCCATCGCCCGCGTCGTGCAGTCGGCGCGCATCGGCTTCGATCTCGCCCCGCCGTTCCAGAAAGCTTCGCCATACGCCGATGGCCGCGCAAAGCATCGCGCCGCGGCGCGAAGCGTCGGCGTCCCAGTCGTCAATGGAATAGCGCATTTTCACGCCGGCTTCGGCAAGCGCCGAAAGGGCATGCATGACGCGCCGGGCAGCCGTGCCTGCGTCATCGAGAAGATTCGGCAGTGTCTGGGCTTCGCCAGCGAGGAACATGCGTGTGTCGAGCACGCGCTGGCGCGCCGCGGCGACGGTGTCGCGTTCTTCGCAGGCCGCCTGGCAACGCGCGGCCGCGTCGTTTTTGCGGTGTTGCGCATCGTCCAGACGCTGCTTCAGTTCGGCTCGCTGTTTTGCGAGCGCTTCGGCGTCGAGCCTGACATGGGTTGCGCGGTCAAGCCAGTCCTTCAGCCGGCCGAGATCCTGCTCACTGCGTTGCCAGCCGTCGAGCCTGCTGGTCTCGACGTGTTCGGCAAGCGCCGTGTAATAGCGCCCGAGCGATGCTTCGCCCACGAACTGCTTGCCATCGTCCGATACGCGGGTGACGACACGTGCGAGCCGCGTCACCCGAAGATTGGCGTGCCGCCCCAGCCGGTCGAGCGCGTTATCGACTGCCGTGTGCGCCTGCGACGCCAGCAGAACGCGCTGGCCCCGCTGCACCAGTTGCATGATCGCTTCCGCGATCACGGTTGTCTTGCCCGTTCCGGGCGGCCCTTGAACGAGGCACAGGTCGGGCGCGGACAGAATCTTGACGACGGCTTCCTTCTGAGCCGCATTGAGCGTTTTCCGGAACCAGTGATTCACCGGCTCCAGCCGTTCGGGCACGTTCGCCTGCGCAGCCTCGAACAGGTAGGAAGTCAGGTAAGGCGCGTAACCGCCCTGCTCCTTCAGTTGATTGAGCGCCCGCTCATGGCGCTTGAGGAGGCTCATGTCACCCGCGGTCGATACCGACAGGAAGCCTTCCTCGGGAATCTGTTCGAGCAGGCTTCGCGCCGCTTCAGCCGTTTCCTCCTGATCGTCCGCGCCAGTCAGGCGGTTGAGATCGTCGTCGGATAGCTCGACGGTCACCGTCGACATGACAGGCGCGTCCCACTCGCATTCCGGCAATTTCTCGTGGCACGGATCGTTGCTCTGCAGCGCCTTCGCCGTGCCGAGCTCGAAGCGTTCCAGCCTGCGATTGCGATCGCGCTCCTGATCGCGGATGCGAAAGTTCCACTGATCCTCGGAGATCGCCAGACCGAATGCCATCACGTTCTGTCTTCGCAGCGAGCGATGCGTGTCCGCGAGCGCTTTTTCGGACTCGGCGACCACGGTGAACACGATGCCCTTCTCGCCCAGCGTGCGACGGACGTAACGCAGTCCGCGCGCGCGGCGCGTGATCAATTGCCGCTTCCAGGCGATGAAGTCTGTCCAGCCCTGCAACTGCTGCCGGGTTTCCGCCGAGATCGCCATCGCCGGCAGGCCGTCGAGCAACTCGCGGCTCAGGAGATTGTCTGGCCGGTCGGGACGCTGCCCGGGTGACGGGCGCAGGGTGTCGTGCTGCACGCGCGCATCGACCTGACGTTCGAATGCCCGCGCGGGCATCGCTCCTGTCTCGATGATTTCCCTGATCAGGAAGACGGGCGCCGGATGATACGTGTCCCAGGTGCCGATGGCCGTGAACGTGCAGGCCGCAGGAAACGGCCAGCCGGTCCGCCCTTCGGGATCGACGCGAAACGCCATGGTCGCGTAACGATCGCCCGGTTCGCGGTTGCTGCGGTTGGATATGAAACCGGTGGACGGCAGGTCGTCCGGAAGCAGGGTTTCACAAAGCACGTCGATGGGATCGCACCCGCGCGCCAGTTCCGCAAAAGTCTTATGACGCCGCGCGATTGACGCGGCCGCTTGATCGAGTTTGCCGCGGGCCTTTTCGTCCAGCGCGGGCATAGAGCACGCTCACCTGCCTGACTCCCGTTTGTTGTGTTGTTCTTGGTCAGTGCGTCGCGCCGATCCCTGCCTCGCTATCTCTGACGCTCTCGGGCAGATATCGGCTATTGCACTTCTACATATAACGGCACGGACCGCGTGAAGTTTAGTGGCATCGATGCACGCCGTGAGCGTTGTTCATCTTCCGGCGCAGGCGCATGAGGCCAGGCTTTGTCCCTCGCCCGCGCGGTAATGGCGTTTCAATTCGACACACACCATTCCTGCAATGAATCTCGACATCGAAAACGCGATTCTCTCGGCTCATCCGCTCATCTTCCGCAAACTCGAATCCCGCTTGCCAAGCGGCGAATGCTTCGAACGCGGCGACGGCTGGCGCGGCCTGATCGCTGACCTGTCCCACGCGCTCGAGCAAATCGGGGTGATCGTCCTTTTCGTGCATTTTCTGGCGGTTTGCACGAGAAAACGCTTTCAGATCAACCAGTTGAAAATCCGTCAAGCTGCAGAATCGTGTGAGGCCGCTCAGCGTTGCCACAGCGGCTTCTTACGCCGTTATCGTCAGAAAATGCACGAAAAAGGACGGATACCCCTAATAGCGGCACAGCGGTCGTTCGACAACTGCAATCGCGGACGGCCGCCGGAACATCAACGAATGCGGATTTCCGCCCCATCGCGGACCGTCGCATTACGCCCAGCGCGGCTGCTAACTGCTGAATCGGTCATTCAAGGCGTTCAATGCGACCGCTCAGCCTGACGGACCTAAGCCTGACAGCGAAAGCCTGAACTCGATTTTAATTAAGGGTAGCCGACCATCGCCCAAGTATTGATTGCCGGCAGCAGCGACTCCCTTCAAAAGGGCGTTTCTCGCCGCATGCCACCCCCAACGTAATGTCAGCCCAATTGTTATTGTCGTTCGCCGCAATTACTGAATGTGCTTCCAGACGAGATCTAGCGAGAGCTTTGAAGGCTGAAAAGTTTGACCACGCACGAGTCGCAACCTGCTTGACGTGCAAGCTACTTCGCCAGGCGAAACCAAAGAGTTCGATGCGAGGCTCGTAGGTGATACGCATTCTGCTCGCTCACCGTCGCGTACACGGCTCGTTTGCACACCGTGACTTACAGCACGCCCGATGACAAAGGCTGGCGCTGATAATCGGCCGATAAATATTGCCAAATAAAATCACAAATCCATTACTGATCGTTGGATTCCGATTGTAAACATCGGGGGATGCCCACGGCGTACTGGCGGCAGATCCAACCTACAAAGTCTACATAACTGACGTAATCACGCGCTAGAATAAGTAAAAAATCTGACGGCGCGCGAGGGCCGTGCGATCACAAGATGCGAGAGACCATGAAAAATGAAAAGAAAGAGGCGCAGCTAACCGATGCATCTCTCACCCGATTGAGCGGCGGATATTCGAAATGCATAAATGAGCTAATACCAGTGCAAATTTTTCGCACGGCAGGCGTCTGTTCCCGCGGGAACAGTGTACGCGGCCCGGGCACGGGTATGCCAACGGCTTCTGGGATTAACGACATCAATCGGCTTTTCGTTCAGTTGTCGCTCAAGACTGACGGTCGCCCGTTAGCCGCTCGCGCTGATGGGACAGAAAGACGATGATGACCACGAAGCCATCCCCCCCATCCCCTGAAGGCGATCTGTTGATCCCCAGTCTTGCTGCGCTCGTCGTTCGTCTTGCGCAGATGTCGCTTGTCGAAGAACGGATGATCTCAGGCACGAGTTGGGCGTACGGCTCGCCTGTAGGGCTACGTCCGGAAGATCGCCGCGCCATGAGCGCCGTCTCTCGAGCGTGCCTAGTTTCTGGGCTGCCGGACCACGGTGCCGAGATACACCAGCTCCTTGCCCTTTGCTCCCGTCCCCTGCATGAATGGCTATCGGTGCCAGAAGTCACGCAAGGCGGACTGAAATACACACGCCTCATCGACCCGGAAGAAGGCATCCCCACAGCAGAGGCGGAAGAGCTGGCGGCGGCTTTTCCGGGCATGACCGCCGGCATTGAGGAACAACTCTTTGCAAAGTTCATGGAGATGCTGAACCGCCACCCTGCGGGCGAGGCGAATGCGTATTACACCAAGATCCGCGAATTTGTGGTCCGCCATCCAGTGTGCGATGTCGACGAACTAAAGGCTGCGCTCGCGCGAGAAATTCCGACACGCATCTGGATCATGATTCAGAACGAATTTTACGAGGCGGTGCCTTCAGGCTGGAGTATCGACGGCATGGTTCACCTATGTGGGCATTGCGGAAACGCGATGAAATTCGGAAAGGCCGCCTTTGTCTGCCGCACTTCGGCATGCTCGACATCCACCCCTTCGAGTTCCCCAAGGTCCGTTAAGTTCGACACGTTGATGCGGGTGTCCCGCGGCATTCGTCAGTACTGGGTCGAGCCGGGCATCGACGAGCTGCGCCTCTACGACGCGCTGGTCGAACGCGGTATACCGGCGGAGCTCTATCCATTCCGTGACCGGGTTGATATTGCGGTCGGTGACGTGGGTATCGATCTGAAGTGCTACGTCAGCCCGGAAACTCTTGGTCTGAAATTCAAACGCAGCATTGGCGGCCTAGCTTATTACTTGCGCAGGTGGCTGGTTATTCCGGACTGGCAGATAACTTTCGAGCCTTCATACGTGGACCGTCTGGTAACCACTATGGACCGTCACGACGTCAAGTGCCTGACGGTGAGCGAGGCGATCTTGGAGTTGACCGCGCAGGGAACTACTCATGCGTGAGGCACTGCAACCCTATCGCGGGATTAACCGGCTAAACTACTTGTGCATTATCGCTACTGAGCTACTCCACGAAACTAGCCTCGCCTCCCTGCCACGCCTAGCAGCTGGATTCGAGAGCGTCTCGAAGACACTTCGAGACGAAGTGGCGTTGGCGCTAAAAAACGTTCGTCTGGCCGGTTTCGCACCCAGCACTCTACGCGAGTTGCATTTAATGGCCGACTCCTATCGTCAGCACTTTCGCCAAATCGAGGCTAGCAGGGACCGAGGCCTTGAGACTAACAAAGACGAGTTGCCACAGCGTTACATTATCAATGAGGATCTGACGGTCAGCCAGACCTGGACGCACCTCGTTCCAGACGATGTTATTCAGGCCCTTACTTGCCTCACTTCCGTGAGGCCCCTCCGCTACAGGGCGTCCTTACCGCGGCACGCGCCAGACTTACCCGCGGATATCACGTATGAGCAAGGCTACTCCGGCCTCGTCGCGCCACTCGGTTTCGAGCCGCCGGCGCCTCCCGTCTACGATCTCGAAAGAGTCGGACGCGCCCCCGGCGTTGTGCTTTGGCGAGACCTGGTAAAAATCGCCCGTGGGTTCGACGAGACTGATGTCGCGGTGGGACGACAGATGCCAGGGCAAAATAGTTGGTTCAATCGCCTGCACAGCGCCGACGGCGTTCCGAGCGCAGTTCTGATGGAGCCTGGCCCGAACGGCCTCGTCGCAGCGGACGGTATCGATCTTGCGGGCATGAAGCATCTCATTGGGCTACCCGGTGCCGGCAAGACCACATTGCTCTACCTGCTGGCAGGCTACCTGTCTCAACGTGGCTATTCTGTGTGTTTCCTCTTTCCGTCCATTGAAGTGGCTAGCGGCTTTCTGGATACACTGGCCCAATACAACGTTCCAGCGGGGCTACTGTCCGGGCAGAGCGAAACGGCACGGACCAAGCACGTTCTCAATTTCGCTACCGCGCTCGCCAGCAAGAATCTCGGCTACGGGGTAACGCGAGCAATCGCTCCTTTCTTTGCAACGAACTGCGCACTGGCCGGCTTCGCCAGCGATGAAGACATGGAATTTCCGCATGCCAGCCCGCCCTGCATGCAACTCATGCAACGCCCCTCGCCGGGTAAGCGCCCTCGCCGCCACCACTGCGCGCTCTCATCGGTATGTGGTTTGCAATATAGCGAGCGTATGCTGACCAGCTCCACGGTCTGGGCTGGTCACATCTTATCAACGGATCGCCGTGTGTCTGCGTTATATTCAGATGCAGAGGTTCAGCATTTCGAATATCTCGCTCGAACATTCGATGTGCTCGTGATCGATGAGTGCGACGGTGCTCAAGCCAACCTCGATGCGCGTGGCACGCCCACGCTCAAGCTCTCAGGAGACTCAAACTCGCTCTGGAGCACACTCATCCGTGACCTTCACGATCCGGCGGCACGCGGGCACAACGCATTCGTTGCCGGCGTAACCATTCCCACGCTGCTCGAGATGACTGGTCGCTTTGGACGGGCCACGGAACGTTTCGTTGCACGGCTCTTGCACTTACCGAAGAAGTTCCGAGACTACAACGCAAATCTTCTTTTGACTTCACTGTCCATCATCTCGGACATGTTCCCACCCGACGACGACTGGGACAAGGCAACGAGGACTACATTTATTGAGTCCCGGCGTGCCCTCGAGGCAGTTTTCGACTCAGCCATGAAGGTCGTCGCGTTCCGCCGCACGTCGCCTCATGGCGATCAAGATGACGAAGATGAGGAGACTGACGATCCAGAAAGAACGCTCGCAGAGGCAGCAAAGCTTTCCGGGACAACGACCGATGTGTTTCGATCCTTCTACGATCAGCTACTTCTGTCGATCGAGGCGTGGGAGCGTGACGGCGATGAATCAGCAATCGTCGCGATCTCGAAAGTCTTGCGCACAGCGCCAGGTCTGAGCTCAAGTCACGATGAGGAGACGTTCTACAACTACGCTTCTCTACTCGTGTCGGTAACGCTCCTTGTGCTTCAGCACTTTGGCTTGGCACCCCATCTTCGACTCATGAATTCTATGAATCTCGTGAGCGACAATGTTTTCGAGTCGCGGTGCTCTCGCGATGCTCTTTCTGTCCTTCCAGAATCTCTTATCGGAAAATTGAGCGGTATTCGTTATTCGGTGAGCGAAGAAGGTAACGTCGATATCGCCCACGTTGGCTTTGCCGGCACGCCGCGCCTCCTACCCAACCGGATGGTCGAGATCGGCACGGAGCGCGGGAACGGGATGGCGGTTCTTATGACAAGCGCGACTTCCATGCTGGAGCAAAGTCCAAGCTATCACGTAAACATCGGCCCGCACTACATCCTACGTCGTCCGAATGCCGGCAGCGGTTGGCAAAAATCAAAGTACCATTTTCTGCCTAAGCACGATCCGCGCACACAGCTGCCACTTCGATTCAGCGGAGCGAAGCTGTCGCAGCGAGAGCAGGTCATGAACACGATAGCGGACCAGCTCTTACGCCATGGGGCCCTGTCGGATGTTGAGCAAGCTATCGCGAACAACGACATTGTGAACGGCGTCGGTCGCAAGGCCGCCTTCATCGTCAACTCGTATGAGCAGAGCGAGCAACTTTTCGACCACATCCTTGCACATCACCCGTCCTGGCGAGGGCGCGTGCGCTACCTCACACGACCCAAAGTTCATGGAACCATTCATGAAGCAGCAGTCACCGCTTCGGAAGTCGAAACGCTTGGCGATGACGAAAACTGGGACCTGCTCATCTTTCCAATGAGCGCGATCGGGAGAGGCGTAAACATCGTGTACCGCTCCGGCGCGCGTCGAGATAAAGCAATGATTGGCTCTCTTTACTTTTTGACCCGCCCCCATCCGCGAGGCGATAGCTTGCAACTGATACAGGGACTGGTCGGCCGTCACTCCGAGGCTTTTGACCGGCGCGAGTTCGCGACAACGGCGGATGCGCTGAAAGCGCTTCAGGAAGCTCGAAACAATACGACGAAGACGGTTGAGTACCTGCTACGCATGGAGCTCATCTCGCAGAGGCTCGGCAAGTATGCGGAGCCTTTCGTCGCCGATCAGATGATCATGATTTTGCAGACAATCGGTCGCGCCATGCGAGGAGATTGCCCCGCGTTCGTGTATTTCGTTGACGCGGCGTGGGCGCCAAATTCTGCAAAAGGAATGCCAGACACAAAGCGTACATCGATGCTTGTAATGATGCAGTCGATCCTCGCGAAGTGTCTTTCACACGACGAACCTGCCGTCCGCGAAAGCTACCAGAACCTTTATCAATCTTTCTCCGTGCCCATGGGCACAATCGAAAATCTCATTAACGGTCCCAACAATGTCTGACGAAAAGAACATCACCTGGACCCACGTCGGGGGCAACACGACACGCACGCCCATCTTGCTCGGACGCAGGATTTCGCCCGATTGGCTTGCCGAGAAAGTCACACTCATCGAGTTCACGTTTTCAGGAGACCTTTTCACGAGCTTCGCCACGATTCTCACAGCGGCGAAGCAAGAGAAAAAATACCTTCCGGTTACGTCCTTGCGCACTGCACTCATCGCAGGCATGGACAAGATCGTTCGCCTAGACCGCGACCTAGGTCTCATTCCCAATGAATACGGCAGACGGGACTGCGCCATCGCAATGCTTGCCGGATTGGGTGACGACGCTGAGTACCGCACCTCTCGCGATCGCATCGCCGCCTACGTCAGCAGCTGGGTGATGAATGAGGTCGAGCCTTGGGCGGAAACGAACAATATGGGGCCGCTCGTCGCGAATCTGAAGAAGGCGATCCATCCAAACAACATCGAGTGCATTCAAAACGAGGCCCCCCTCATACGGGAAAGCGACGGACAACCTGATTTCCCCCTTATCGTCCGCGCGATCGCTGAGCGTTTGATCGGCGAACCGTTATTTGACGGATTGGGCGCATGCGAACTCGTGGCAAGCCCGGAAAGCCGGTCCAACTCCATCGAACTGATGACACTCCCCGCTCGCGCGTTGCGCGGTGACGACGTGTTCTCCATGGTGGCGCGGCTAACAGTGTGCACCATGCCCTATTGTGACGGCTTGTTCCTGGGTATCTCGGCAACCAAGCGCGTATGGGCGAAAAAGATCCCCTTGGCGAATAGCAAGATGCCGCGTCGCGTGACGGGATATGTCATGTCGCCAGGTCGGCCGGCCGTTATGGTACCCGTCCAGCGTTCCGAAAACGGCTGGGAATTCGGTGATGGATACGCAGCCGCCCAAGCGGAATCGGCATTTACCTTGCCAAACACCCTTGAAGAAGCGATTAGACAGCGCGAATTCAGTGAAGCCGCGGGCTGGTGGGCTGGGTTGCCCGAACTGACAACTCTCTTCAAGTTTGTCTCTCCGCGCACAGTCTTCGAAGGTGATGAAGCCGCGTTGCTTGGCACGATATCGGAAATTCTTGGCTATATTCTCGCGCCCCGCGCAGTCGGTATGCGCGAAGTTCCGATCAACCGCAAGAAGCAAACCGTGCAAGAAATGCTGCGCCTTGCGGACCTTGAGTTTGGCACCGCCGGATATTCGCTCGTTTCCGAGGCGGACGCGGAGGATACTGAAGGCGACGAAGACGATACACGCGATGAACGTGCTGCAGAACGGATAAGGACGATCGCGCACTATCGAGAGCAGAACGTACGTGCTTTGAAGCTTTCGCACGGTGAGAATAAACCCCTTCTGTGGGTGCTCTGCAATTCCGTGCGTGAGAAAGAGATCATCTTTACTTCCGCACAAACGCTCTTCGGCGATGCGGTGGAGGTTAAAGTCGAGCCGCTGCCGAACCGCACTCATGGTCTCCGCGCAGATCTTGACGGGGCAGAACTCAACGCACGCGGGCGTTTTGAGAAACGCCTTGAGCAATGGGAAACGGCTGCCAACTCCATCCGGGAAATAAGTGCGGGGCGTCCGATCATCGCTCTGATCTGCGCGGCCGACAAGTACAACCAGCGCAGCGAGGACGCCGTGAACTACTACGCCGGCATCCACGCCATGTCGAGGATCGGTGCGAACGTTCATCATGTCCTGCCTATCGAGCCTCCTCAAGATGGGACGAGTGAGCAGGGTTTTTTACACAGGACGCAAAGCGCCCTACTCGACGTTTTCCTCGCCCATTCGGGGATCATCTTTGGGACGAAGGAATTCGCGGTGCAGTTGTTCGCGCCCGAACATATGCCGCGTCGCATCTACGGCTTGCAGGCCCTTCGTTCACGTGCACGCACCCGCAGCGGGGAGACCGGCGTGACGTTTTTGGTGAACACCCGGCTTGTCATCGAGACTGGTATCACCGAGGTGCAGTTCGTCTATAAGGCCGCCCGCGGCACTCAGCGCTCAGCATGGAAGCCACTTTCTGAAGGCCTGCAATGGTTGGGCAGCCAGCGCCAGATGCAGGGAGACGACAAGTGGCTGAAGACGGCCTTCGAAGATGCAACCCGAGAAACCCTCACGACTATTCAGGGGGACGACCCGCGCGCCATCGTGATGATCGACTGGCTCAGCGTCGCGGGGCTATGGCGCGGCCTGCGAGACCGCGATCTCACACACGGCAAGCCACTCATGCTTGGGAACGCAGATCTGTCCGTATTCAAGGACATGACCTTCGTACGCTTGCGCCGCGGCGCTGACACCCTATCGTTGCGCTCCGAGGTCAAGGTGACCTACGAGGGCTGGAGCAATGGTGACGGGCGGGTACGCTCCGGCGAGATATTTATCGATGGTTACCATACGACGGGTAAGTCGCTGGTCGAGATCACCGACGACGTTTCGGCAAGCGACCCGCGACATGGCCACTTCATTGCCACGATGGGCTACGCCAAGACGGTTCAGGTGAAGCGAGGATTCTCGTGTTATCGGTCGACTCCGCGTATGCAGAAGGTAGCCAAGGGAGTAAAGGAATACGAGCTGAAGATGCTCGACCCCGCCTCCATGGATGCTTCGCTTCCCTCCAGCATGGAAATTACGGTGCTTACCGCTCCAAGCGGTGTCCAGTCTCGTAACGTAGCCATGCTCGCGATGGGCCTGCGCATCGGCTACGCGCACTACAACGACTGGACAACCCTGCCCGCACCACTTTTCTTCCGACGCAAGATCGAAGATTACGTCATCCGCTTCCCTGATGACGAGGAAGACAGTGAACCGACAAACGGGAATGACAACTTGCCGCCAGACGCAGCCGAAACCTTCGATGAGCGACGGCGTGCCTCGGAGGCGGAGACCTTCCTCTCGCGCCTTTTAGATGAGCCGGTCAACTCCGAAGAGTCTGTCCGCCAGGGAGAGATTGAGCTGCCTGAAGTCAACATGGCTGCATCAAGCTCAACCAACGAGACCGATTTACTGGCGCGCGTAAAGAACACGCCGATGCCCGCACTTCATACATCCCAAGATCGAAAAATCCGGTCCTTGGGCCAACGTATGATGCAGCAGGACACAAATGTACGAGTCCGCGTCGAGCTACCCTATTGGATTAAGACGAAAGACATCTTCGGCGAGTTCAATGCGACTATTCGCCGGCATGCCAGCAAATGCTGGCGGGACGTTCGCGATCTTGGCCTCGTCAAAGTAAAGACGCCAATGCCTCGCGAAAGCGAATTTCTGAACTGGATGGCCAACCATCTCCAGGTACCGCAGGCTGCTCTCGCGCTAGTCCCGGCGTGTGGAGCGATCGGTGGCCTGTCGTTCAAACCGCTCGATGTTTTGGTGCGCACACTGTACAACCCCGGCCGACCTGCGGAGGAACAGGTTACTGTCGGCTCCTTTAATCCGGACTATCTCGCTTTGCTCGCGAAATGGGCAGACGCCCAGCAGCATGACGAGCTGATGGGCTGGTTGATTTTCCAGATTGCACAGTTTCCGCGTGCGGGCTGGAGCGACGCAGTTATAGAGAATATTACTGCCGTGCCGGGCCCGCTTACCGAAGAGTCGTTGAAGTACTACCTGGACGTGGCATCGGCCATCAACGACGCCGTTGCGCAACGCGACCATCTGAATAAATTCCAGACGATTCTGCGACGTCGTCCAAAGCCGGCAGAACTACCAATCCAAACGGAACCAACGGCCAGTGCCCCCCCCGAGGACCATTGCGTTGCTACCAGGTTCGATTCGCAGCTATTCGACGGTGGGGTTGTCGTTGCCGAGACCACCGCGCCTACTGCTGACGACCCTAGCGCAACCACCCAGGGCAACTCAGTGAACAGCGCTACGCTCGAGCCGGTCATGGCACCTCAAAGCCCAAGCAACATTGCGTCGACTGATACCGGGTCCATCGTGAGCGAAGATCTATCCCCGGACGAAGCGGCGTTTAAGACCCGAAAAGCACGGCTTGAAGTTCTCGTGAGGGATCTTGCCCCTGGAGCCCCCTCCTTCACGGACATTGTCACCGAAATCAGTTCCAGCATTGAAGCACTGCAGGTATTGCATCGTCGCGCGGTAGACAGGGCGAGCGTCGCCGAAAAGGAACGCCAGCGCGCAACTGTCCTGCATGAACACTGCGAAGTCCTGCTTGCGAAGATTAAGCGGGTGGAGGTCGAGCTCGGTCTTGGCGTGGTCAGCAGCGCGGTCGGCCGAATACCCGATATGGACGCCGCCGAGGAAAACATCCTGCGGATAGAGGCCATCCTTGGAGATGTTGAAGCACTTCAGACGCAAGTGAAGAAAATCGATAGTCTTCCGCCCACACTCGTTCTTGCGGAACGCCAGAAGCGCAGTCAGATCACAGAGAAGACGCTGGATTCCATGCTGCAGAGCGCTGAGGAGCTAAGGACTCTCCTCTCGGAGAGCCCTTGCTTCCAATTGGCAGATGGGGATGCTTCTAGTGGCCCTGTCGAAGAGACAGACGCCGGTACGACCGAGGGGTTAGGCGAAGCAGCTGTTGTTATCGACCAGATAATGTATCCGGCGGACACATCGACGCATGCCGAAGAAGCCACCACTCCCAGTCCCGTCGCGAATGAAGCCGAAGCGATAGCCACTGAGGTAACGGTTGGGGCGGAACGCATCAGTGAAATGACCGCAGACGCTGCAGCCGACCTTACGCTTGACGAAGCACTTGAATACGCCGCGCGTGATGTCCATCTCGAGCAACAAATTACACAAACTGCTCTCACTGAAACCGAGCAGGTACTCGAAGCGCGCAACGCCCCGACTCTTGATGCCCGTGAGCCCACTCTCGACGAAACCCTCGGGGAGGATGTACCGGCATCAACCTCTCGAGTAAAAGGGACTGAACCCGAAAACGCTCCGGCCGAAAGTAATGATCTTACGGCGGATGATGAGTATTTCGGTGAAACCGAGTCCGCCATCATTGATCACTACGCAGACGCACTGCTGAAACTCATATCTGGAAGACTCTACGGACTGGCGTCTGTCCATGTTGAAGCTATGGCGCCGCTCGTCGCAGAGACTTCGGCGGAAGAGACCAATACCCACGCCATAGTTCTTCACGCGCTGATCGAGTCTCTCGACCGGATGGATTGTCAGTTTGAATTCGATGCGAAGCTCGACTCTGAACTGAAGGAAATGCTGATGACGCAGCCTCTTTCCGGCGGCAGTCTGACCGAATCGGTCCCCGTGGCGCTGGGTGTGTTTGCCTCTGGTCTGTCCAGCATGCTGTTCGACAACTCGGATGTTCAGTGGAATATCGGCAATGCAATCATCACGCCACTGACCGGCCAGCCGCGCCTGAAGGCGTTGATTGAACACATCGACACGATCCGGCAACGGGGGCTCATGCTCACGCGCGATATGTTCCGAGTTTCCAAAGTCGGTGATCAGGAGGCGTTGAAGCAGGAACTCCGCCGTTTTCAGACACGAGCCGCAAACTGGAAAGCTGCACCCGAGCTTTACTCGAGCTGGACTCATCGTGGGTTCAAGGCAATGCACGAAGAGATGTTCAGCTCAAAATCCTTGATCGGTGCGTGCCTTGAACACATCGCCAAGGGTGACCCTCACAAAGTAGCCGCCGCTTACGACGAGGCCCGTCGCAAGTTCGAGAAGCCCGCGGCAACAGTGGACGAGGTCTATCGAAAAACCGGCGAGAAGAGCCGTCCGGACGGCCTCTATCGCGCGCGCGCCGTCGAGAACATTGAAATCACAAAGACTTTCATCGAAAGCTACCTTGATCACGTGCAGCGCAAGGAAAATCCGAACGTCGAGCTCGTCAAGAGTACGCTTGGCTTTCTGGCCACGCTCCATCGTGCACTCGACGAATCGCTGCTCGAGATCACCGGAATTGCTCCGCAGAACAACATGGAGAAGGTCTACTGCGACGCAGCCGCCTCAGCCATCCGTTGTGCTTTACGCCTCTACGATAACAATCAAGCGCCCGCCTGCATCCCACAAGACATGCAGAAACTGCTCGTTCAAGCCCCGCTCAACCGCGACCTCATGCCAGCGCTTAAGTCGATCGACGAGTTCACGCCACAACTTTGCACCCCGCTTGCAATCCTTGAAGAAACCTCTCGCTGGGCAAACGAGGGGCTTTCCATTGGCGGAGCTGGCGAGCACATCGACGATGCGCTGAAAGAGGCGTTACGCCTGCATCTGGCAGCGGGACGCTTCGTTCCCGCTTTCTACATCGAGTCGCACCTTCCGCGAGCAGCCTTCTCCGGAAACGAAGTGCCCTTGCATCAACACTACAACCAACGCAAGGCCAATTTCGGCTCTGAACTGCAGCGTGCCCGCCAGCGGGTCACCCACGCCCTCACTTTAAGCGCCTTGACGCAGAACGAAGCGAACGGAATGGAGCGCGTGATAGAGGCCATGCTGGACGGTTTGCGTCCGGATCGAGGCATCGGTCATCCTTCAGCTGAGGGAGTCGCCTACCCTGACTTTCCGCAGGCGGCGGCCGTGCTGCGTTATCGCGTACTAATGCCGCTTGAGGCGCGTCTCGCCGAGGTAGCCAAACGCCTCGAGGACGATCTGAACAGCTACGCCGAAGAGTATCGTGGCATGGCGTCTCCGCAGGACGTTCAACGCGTCCGACAGATGCTGAAGTCGGACAACGCTGCAAATTTGCGTACAGCGCATGACGCGCTCGCACTGCTGAAAGCCAATCACAAACTGCCCGGGAGACTTGGCGGCCCGATTGATGTCGCGACGGACTACGACCGGTTCATGAGTACTGTCCATGAATCGGTCAAAAGCAACAAAACGCCGCTTGAAGCGCTGTGTGTTGCCCTCGATGCCCCGGAGAGTGACGACGATCCCGAATGGATGAAAAGACTTACTGTCGAAGATCGCGAAGATGCTGTGAAGCTCATCAAGCAGTGGCTTAATCTCTTCGTGGCCCGTCAAAGTGTCGTCTCCGGAGAAAGCAACCAGCTCGAGACCGTCTTCCACCTGCTCGGCATCAACCACGAGCCTTCTACCATTCCGGAACATGGGCGCCCCAGTCGCTTGCGATTCATGTTGCCAGACCGCGCTTTCACGTTTCCGACGACGGCGGACGATGAAATGTTCATCCCTCCGGTTCTTGGCTCCCGGGCGGTACACATTCAGGGCTTCATGATGTTCGGGTTGTCTAGCGAGAATGGCCTACGCCAGTTGATGCACGAAATCGGCGGCACACCGACCGTGGTGCTCGCCCGGGCCCGCTTGAATATGCAGAAACGCACGCGCGTTTGCGGAAACGCGCCCGTGCTCCTTGTAGACGATGAGCTCGTCGCGTATGTCGCTCTACATCCAAACGAGCGTTTGCAGGCTCTTATGCGCGTCGCCATGCTGAACTTCGGCACAAATCCCTATGACGATTATGGTGGCCGCCCCGTCCCGAGCGAGATGTTCTTCGGACGCCAGCATGAACTTGCGAGACTGCGCGATGTTAAGAGCATTGGTGTCCTTTATGGTGGCAGACGTCTCGGGAAGTCGTCGCTCCTGGCTCAAGTCGAGGTAGAGGCACGCAACACCCCCGGCATGACCGCCGTCTACATATCGATGGACACAATTGACTCCACCACGGACCACGTATTGGCCGCGTGGAGCTTCATCTATCGTAACCTTCTGTCCCGCAAAATTGTCGAGGCAATGCCGCGCCAGGCTACAGCGTGGCAACAGATCCGCGACTGGCTTGAAAAGGAACTGCACTCAAAGACTGAGCTGAAGTCGATCTATCTCTTGATCGATGAGGCGGACTCTCTCATGGGCCGCGAATTGCGCCTTGCGAAGGGAGCGATCGGGTTCGTGCGCAGTCTGCAGCAGATGGTGGAAAACCTGAATCACATTTGCCATATCCGATATGTGATCGCGGGCCTTCATAATATGACGCGTATGACATCGGAGGAAAACTCGGTTCTCGGCAAGGCCGATCCGATTGCTCTTGAACCATTCTCGGCATCGGACATCCAGCGCGGTATCCGTCTGATCACCAAACCGCTGGCGGCCATGGGGTTCCTTTTCGACAAAGGGGCCGAGGACCTGCCGTTGCGAATTCTGTCAGTGTGCAACTTCTATCCTGCATTCATCCAGCTTTATTGTAAGAACCTGGTTGACCGGCTTATGAATCGTCGCCAGGACACGAAGCCCCCTCTCTATATCACCGCGGAGGACCTCGACAAGGTTGAGAACGATTCCACGCTCCTGAGCGAACTCCGCTACAAATTCGAGCTGAATCTGAATCTCGACAAACGCTATAAGGCAATTGCACTCGTCCTCGCAGACGTCTACTACTCACAAAGCGCGTCCGGTCACTACGCGGGCCTGACGATCTCAGAGATCAGCGATCTGTGTGAGCTTTTCGTACCGACCCATTTCGCAAACGCAGGCCCGGGAGTCTACGAAGCATTGCTCGAAGAAATGATCAAGCTCAACGTGCTTGAGCGCATTAATACCCGCTACGTCCTGCGTAACCCCAACATCGCCATGATGATGGGCGACGTGGAGCGAGTGAGCCACAAGCTCGAAGAGCTGGCCAAGGAGCCGCCTGAAGATGCCCGTAATCGAGGCGAACGCCGTGTCACGATGGATCAGGGCACCAGCAGTACACCCTTCCCATTCCCGGTCGCGTGGGTTCGTCGTTACATGGATGCATCCGATGGGGAACTACTAGTGCTCACGGGCAACGAACTGAGCGGCATCCTTGATTTGAACAAACCCGCGGGCCGCGACGAGTGGAAAATCGGGCAAAACGACGTGTACATGATGATGCCGGGTTCTGGGCCTCAGGCGGCGACTGAGTACCTGGGCATGCTGCGACGTGACAAGACGAGTAATCAGGTTCACCGGATTGTGGCGGTCCGCCAGGCCTCGTGGGCTATTCAGCATATTCCTGCGTTCGTCGCCGCGGCACAAAAAGCTGCCAAGCAAAACATCCATGTCCGCTTCGTGCTGCTCGCGATGCCCGAGCGCGCATTCGAGCTAGCGCAGGCTGCGGACAAAATTGATCCCTCCGGCTGGCGCGTTGTTCCCCTGCCGCAGTGGACGGAGGATGCAGTGTATTTCCGGGTTCAAGAGAACACAGAGGTTTCAGAGAACGCCACCGCCCTTTCCGCGATCATTAACGCTTCCTGCGGCTTTGATAAGGAGGTGCTGCGAGTTTCCAGCGCAAAGATGAGCCTCAAAGACGCGCTCAACGCACCGGAAATCGCTCGACAGACTCTCGGCTCCAGCCTCGCTGAGTTCTACCGACGCGTAAACCTGCCCGCCAGCTTCCCCGTCGAGCGTCGTACTGTCGTGAACGGCTTCCTCGAAGCAATTAACGGCGGCCAGCGAATGTCCCCTGAGGTCGAAGAGGTCCGCGATATGCTGGGAGTGAGCCCTGCCGAAATGAATTTCATGCATTGGATGGGGATTCTTCAGGAGGGCTCGGCTGGCACCTGGCACGTCCCGAGCCTCTACCGAGACCTTATCAGCGGGTAGTCCATGGAAAAATTATCGATAGTGCCGGAGCTTTACTGGAGCCTGCCTGGTCCTCAACACTTTATAGCCCGCATCGAAGTAAGCGCGGCCAACTCGCGTCTAATCTGGATTAATCTGCCCCACCAGAGTCTGCCAGGAACCTGGGAGGGTATCCAGAAGGGGCTTAGAAATGGTCACATAGATCGGATTATCAATCTGAGGATCGGCAGCGGCACCGACATTAGCGCTGAGATAGGTGTTCACTTCGACCGGAAGCACTTAAGCGCTGCCGAGTTGATTGCCCTTCAAGCTGATAGGCGCACCGGCGTTATCCTCATGCCTGACGGACCGGACAGCGCGGCCAACATCGAGAGATATGGCAACGAATTCCTGCGCGCCATCGGCAAAGGCGAAGGTAACGTACACCTCGTGCTTGGCGTCCACGAGGAGTCGCTAGTTTCCGACGCGAGAGAGGGTGGCGTACAAGTGATCACCTTTGACGGTGGCCTATCACCCGACGAAATGGATGCTTACATCGCAATACGTATGCTGTCTCGGCCCGGGCCCGGCTCAACGCGACTTGCGCGAGCAGTCGTATCCGAGTTCGCCGGTTTCGATGTGGAATTGGCAGAACGCATCATGCAGTTAAGCGAGACTCAGATCGTCAATATCATTACAAATCTTCCCCAGTTGATGACAGACACACCACTTCGTTGGCGCTACGACTCCTGGCTGACTCGAACGCGCTCAAGTGCTGCACATGCGGCAACGCACGCCCTAAACGACGCTCATCTTGCTGACCACGGCCCCATCGAAGGAAGGGAGGCGGCGAACAACCGCCTCAAACGCCGTTATTGGCGCGCGTGTGTTAAGACTCTTACTCCGTGGCTCGAAGAACGTCGCCTTTCCGTCATCAGAAAGTTTGACCGTCAGATCAGGGCGGAAGCCGCATTCCACAACGGTAAGATTGCGAAGCCGATCGACAAGCGCGTCATCTACATTGACCCTGACGAGTTGGAGTACAACAACATCGTCGGCATGTGCTACGCAGGAAAGATTACCTCGACAACCACTGAAGAGTCTTGCGCTGAAAACGTGTGCCGGCTTGCTAAAGCAGTTCGTGACGAAATCGCCCACATGCGGATGCCCGTTCTGAGCGATGTTGACCGCCTTATCAGAGAAATGGACAGATTGCTGATTTCGGCGCCGGAATTCGCGGATATCAGATAGGTTGGATTCGGCTTCGCTTGGCTGTTTCCTGTCTGCCGGAGCCCTACTGAGGTGAGCGGTCAGCAGGGCGCTGTCACGTTGGGCGTGGTGCGCACGTAACATGATGCGATGACGAAAACGAAATCGCTTCGTTTCCCGGCGACGATCCTCAGCCATGCGATGCGGTGGTACTTTCGGTTCCAGTTCGCCCTGCGCGACATTGAAGTCGAATGTGCAGTAGTGAGCGACGACAGCGCGCGATAGGTGCCGGCAGATCCGTTGACTTCGTGCGGCAGCCGCAGATGTCCCCGCGGCACGACACTGCTTGCCGGCGTGGCGGCCATAAACGCCCACGCCGCTCGGTGAGCGCGGGGTGCTCAACGCTACCCGTGCCGGCAACCAGAGCCCGGTGTCGTCACAGATCTGTGGAACCTGCAAACGCGCGTGCCGCTGAATCTCGATTGCGGTTGCGGCCGTTTTCGCCTCCGGCAAGCCCTCACCGTCAGGATGTTCGAAAGCGGCGACGAGATCCGGCCGGCTGACCTGGCAGACGATCTTCGCCAGCTGTCGTCGAACGCCGTCAAGAGCGCCGCGCGCCGACTGCCCTGCCCCAATGCGCTCGGCAGTTAGCGCTCCACGGACTTGCGAGCCGGCATGCCTGCATACCAGGCGCGCAGCATGGCGAGCTCCCGCAATCAGATCGGAAACGCCGAGCATGGCATCAGTTGTAAAACACGACATCTATATCTTGCTGAAACGCGGCATTCTTAAATTGCTGCTATATGGTCGGGCAAAAGCTTGAAATGCCCCTTCAAGTCTCCTTTCCCTTCTCTCAAAACACCAGCTTTACGCGCCAGATACAGGCAAGTCCGGTTAACATCCCAAGGGACTTCGTCGAGCCGCTCCGCAAGTAGTGTGAAATTCTGCCAGTGCTCGGTGCATATCTCTAACACACGCCGACGCAATTCAGCCTCCTCCTCGACCACAACATCTCGATCCCCGTCCGCGCTGTCGCACCAGACGATCGTCTGATTCCAGATGATGAAGTGGCTCTGGCATCCTGTATCACGCCAAACTGACGGGAAAATCGAAATTTGATTCCGCTTCTTGTAATAACGCCATGCCTTGTCGGTACGCGGATCAAGGTTGATGGCCAACTTCTCGCCGCATCCATCTGGACACACCATCACAAATGAGCGTAGCACTCCACGTTCGACGAGGACAAAGTCGCCCGGGCGCTCAAGTAGGCTGTCGGCTTCGTGTCGACGCGCAACTTTCCCTCTATCGCGAATTCTATTTGCCTTCACCTGCCCTCTCCATGATCTGCATGATAAGCTTAGCGCCAAGCTCAAGCGCAACTACACGCCGACCCTTATCGGCGACAGTTTTTGGCTCGAACTTGCAATACCTCCACAGAGCAATAACGAGCGCGATGGGATATTCGAGATCATCGCTCTGCTCGTAAGTGCCAAACGAACGAATACGCTGCAGGCATCCGAACAACCACGAGTCGGGTGTCGGTGCAGCATCGACACCGGGTGCAGTCAGAATCGCATCGAGGTCATAAAAGGGGGTGATCTGCCGTTCCCACTCCGGTTGTTCGAACGGATCACTACTGGAATTCCCGTTGCTCTGCTCGTCAAAGACAAGCGAGACCTCGAGTGTCGCCACGTCAATGCAAAGCGGCGCACCATTGCCATTATCCGTTGTCCCTCTTACTGCACCGAGATCGATAAGAATGGCGTCGTCGCCGCGCACTCGAACGTTGTCTCCATGGAGATCTCCGTGAATCGTCGCCGCGCGATAGCCGAATTTATACTCGCATAGCGAAGCCCAGAGTTCGCGAACATCAAGATCCTGGCGTCGAATTCGCTCTGAATTCAGATACTCATCACGAATCCAATCGGGTGCTGTAACCCCAAGCCGCTCAGCATCTTCAGCGGGTGAACCGAAGTGCTTTGGCAGCTCCTTCGCTCGGTCTCGCCATCGCTGCAAGGTGCGATTGAACAAATTCGAAATCGCTGCTTCACCACGCCCCTCTCGTGCGGCTTTGAGAAGTGACTCGGACTTATCGACGAAGTCCGCTACATACACAGACTTTTTGAGTCCTTCGACGAACACCTCGAGATTGGGACGGAGTTCGAAGGGAACATACGGCGAAACGGCGTTCATCGCACCGACCTCCTCGCTCAACTTCCTGCGGTCGCCAATCTTCACAAGTCGTGGCTGTGTCCAATGCCCAATCGAGGCGTACTCTTCGCGACGCTTCTCGTATGCCATAAACACCCTGGAACCGGAACGGCCGCCAGAAATCTCCCTGAGGTGCAATTCGTCTGCGCGCTGAAACGCACGGGCGACAAGCCTCAGCTCTTCGTCGCCAAGCTTCTCGAAGGGGCCGATTTGTTCAATCTTGATATCGTGCCACCTGCGTCCCGGCTGGCAGTCAACGAAGAGGTCGAAATTTACCTCCTTAAGGTGAGGCCGAATGTATACGACGTTGTCCCATTTGTACGTTTCGTCAATTGCGTGCAGGCGCGTCTTACGTATATCAACGGCTTGCTCAGCGGTCGTGCCAAGTATGATGACCCGGATATTGTGGTCAACAAACGCGGCAAGTTGCGAGAAGCCAGCTTCTGCTGCTGCACTGTTTCCGTCTTTGTAGCTCAGAACCGCTACGAGTGTCGTGGACAGCAATGCATCATGCACCTCAGTTGCGGGAAGATCCAGGAGTATCCTAAGTCCTCTCAGCTCGAGACGGTCCACCTCTCCGGCCAACGGCAGAGCACCGTACCAGAGTATTGTATTTACAAGCTTCACGCACCCTCCGTCGGAAGGAAGGGCAATTCGCGCGTCGGGCCTTTACCGGTCAGCCCTTCCGGTCCGCAAGTCCCGCAGTCTGGCGCACAGCTGGTTGAAAGAAGCCTGACCGTTCCCTTGAGAGCATCATAGGACTGCCACCGCGCACCGACCGGTACTGCGGTGAATGCGCCAAGCAACATCGTGACGGCCAGCGACGCCATTGTGCTGTTAATGGAAATCACAGCAGGCTGCCTCGCTCCACCTTCATTGAAGTAAGGATCTGCAGCTTGCTCCTCGGGCGTCATAAGCTCCTCGCGAATCCGTGCTGCACTCAAAGCATTGCTGCACCACAAACAAGGAAGACCTGGCGCAAGCATCTGCGTGCGCCCCGTCACCGCCTGCACTTCGCCTTCATGCGCATTGATGGAAACTCCAATGTCGAATGAGGGAATCAGGTATTGGTACGCAAATGCGGAAAGGAACGTGCGACTCGAGTGGGAATCGGTGCAAATGAAGATGCAGTCGACCGTACGCAGCAATTTCGCAGCTTCGGCAGTCATTACGGAGCCAGCATGGGAGCGCACGATCACATCATCGTTAATGCGATGGATCATCTCCGCCGCGACCTCAATTTTTTGCCGGCCGACAGACGCCGCGCCAGCACCAACAACTCGATTCAGATTAGTGTCTTCTACGGTGTCACCGTCAACGAGCGCAAACTGCCGAATCCCGAGATATGCCAACTGCTGAGCGGTAACCGAACCCGTACCGCCCAAACCAACAATCGCGACATTGAGCCCACGCAGGATCGCTTGTCCGTCTTCGCCGAATGCACGCACTTGCCTGTCGTAACGCTGCTCACCCTCTTCTGCTACGACAGCACCGTGAAAGACGACCTTCGATCCAACCTCACGTACTGCGACTCGCTGGCCTTCCCCGAAGCGCCGGGCGGTCAAGTGGCCATCGCACAGAACCAATGAGAAGCACGGACGCCCCTCGCTTCTGCCATTCAAAAAGTCAACGAGCGTCGCTTCCGTCGCGTCGTCCATCGGTGAAAAGTCAAGAAGTCCACTCGGATGCGTATGCAGCAACGCGAAGCATCGCTTCGTCTGGCGCGCACCCCGAGTCACCCTCGTTAAATACTGCGGAGCGAAAGTGATTTCAGTAGTGCTGGCAGCCACACAATCGTCGGGGCCAGCGACCACGACCTCGTCGACGAAATAACGGTCGCTGATAGGATCGTGATTCAGATAGAGCACCGCACCCCGCTCAACATCGGAAGCGAGCGCATCGACAAGACCTGCAAGCGTCGAACTACCGATGACGATTTCGCTCATTGGACCGCCTCAAACCGTCGACGAATGACATTCACGTACGTCGTCAGGGTACAGATCGACGGGTTCCACGGAGTCTGGAGGTGCCATGAGAACCAAAGCTTGCCAGGATCCGGCTGGCCCGGGTTCGGCTGCCCGATCTGCGCGTTCTGCGGCATAGCGCTGTTCGCGAGGCGCAACGACGGGTCCGCCCAGAAGCAGTCCGGGGCGGCAAACGGATAGCCGTTCGGCACGATGAACCGGACTTCCGTGTTGATTTGGTTCCACCCATCCGGCAAAGGCATCACGGGGATGAGCACCTGATACACCCCATTTCCCATCGCTGTCAGTGATGCGCCCGCATATGCTCGGAGTACGTCAGCGAACTGCTCGTCGAGAGATTTCATACGCGGCCAAAGGTAGCGGGGGGGACAATTGCGAAATGCGCCGGCGTAGTGCGTCCCTTGAATTCGACCACGGTCGTTGGATGGACCACCTCGTCCTCCGAGGAGTCTTCGCTTTCGAGCACGAGCGAATTCACTGGATTCCAGTCCGGCACGCGCGCGGTGATTTGCGCGCCAGTCAGGCTTGCGTGTTCAGTCGTATACTCGACGCTCTCTACGAAATACACGTAGATAGTCGGCGGTGACTCGCGCTTATGCGTGCGCAGATGTTCAACGCCCGCACCATCGAGGCGGAATGCACCATCCAACGGCAACTTCTCGTTGCCCTCTTCGTCGCGGATCCAAAGAAGGTCTTCATCTTCCGAGACATTCGCCAGCCGGCGAATCTCGCTGAGATCGATTGAGGGTTCACCCCACCACGTTGAGTGGGTGTTCACCGTCACCTCGTAGGTCGCGCCAGTCGGGAAGGCATAAAACTCCGCTTTCTGAGCCTCAAGATCAATCTCGTCGTCCGTGCTGACGACGCGCGAGCCGTGGGCGGTCCGCTGGATCAACACGTAATCGTCTGCCGGCTCATAGCCCGCGTCGGAAAGCAGCTGCAAAGACTCAGGCGTACGGTCAGACGTGCGCGCCTCTTTTCCATTAATCAGGAATGCGAATTTCCTGACGTATTCGTTGTCCATATTCCACCTGTCAGCTTTCAAGTTTAGTAGCGTGTTGATGTACCCGTCAGCGCACCGGGGTTAAGCCCTCGGGTCCGTCGGCTGGAGGTACAATTAACATGATACATCAAACAAACACGAACCATCAAAGAAACTTTACACATATGATCCAACATGCCTGAAAGCACTGCCAAAACCCGTTGGGGCGTCGAGCAACGTCTTGAATTCATTGAATTTGTTCTGTACTGGGACGGCGAGATCAATCGGTCGCGCATCACTGATCAGTTCGGCGTGTCAGGTCAACAAGCCTCCAATGACCTTACACGTTATCAATTGATTGCGCCCCAAAATATCCGCTACGACCTAAGTAGTAAGCGCTATGTGCCGACGGAAGAGTTCCGCTACCAATTCATCAAACCAGATGCCGAGAAGTATCTGGGACAACTGCACGCACTATCGAGCGGAATGATCCGGAAAGAAGACACGTGGCTTGACATGGGCACTGCAGCTGATTCACTTCCAATTCCCACGCGCATGGTCGATCCGGAAATACTTCGCGCCATCCTGCAAGCTATTCGCAGCAACAAATCAATTGAAATTCACTATCAGTCTTTTAACAACGCCACGCCAGAACCCGTCTGGCGACGGATAACTCCTCACGCTTTTGCTTCGGATGGGTTTAGATGGCACGTCCGCGCGTTCTGTCATCGCTCGGGCATATTCAAAGATTTCTTGTTGTCGCGGTGTCGCGCCACCCGTGACGAGCAAGCAACAGAAGCGAGCCAATCGGAAGATACCGATTGGAATAGCTACTTTGATGTGCGGTTAATTCCCAATCCTCGCCTAAATCCGTGGGAGCGTAAGGCAATCGAACTCGACTATGTAATGCACGAAGGGGAAGTCACGCTGCCGATACGATGCGCCCTTCTGTATTACTTTGATAAGCGCTTTAGTACAGAGTTTGAACTTCGCGAGCCGTTGGATTTCGCGCAGGATCCAAAGCGAACGCCAGTTGTTATCGCGAATCGAGACGAATATCTGCAAGCTTTGGATCGCGTAAGTAGTTGGTAGACACCTAATTGCGGAAGCGGACTACCTATGCACCAGCGCCATGAGCGGCTCGCCATTCCGTTCTCGTGTTACGCGAGTTGGTCAAACTATTGGCAGTGTCAGGTTGATGGGGAGCCAGCGGTCTAATGAGGTGATATTGTGGCGACGCTCGACGAGCAAGGTGCTGAGTTCGATGTGCTGGTGCAAAAGCGACGCGATAAGACTACGGCAAAGCACTTCTTCCGGAAAGTGGTGCGTTCAAACCCGGTGCCGCGCAAGATCGTTACTGACTAGTTGCGCAGCTATCCTGAGGCAAAGGATGACACGGCAGCTACATTGTCGCCGCACCAACCTCGCCAACCGCCCGCGAACGTCGCCGAGGAGGCTGCGCGCAGACTGCCCTGCCCCGACGCGCTCCGGCATGTACCGTTCCACCGCTTTGCGTACCGGCATGCCGGCGTACCAGGCGCGCAGCATGGCCAGTTCATCGGCGTCGGGAAAATCCACGGAGCGCGGTTCGGGCGACGGTGTCGGGGTAATCGTTCGTTAAGTGCAAAATCTGGCGGTTTTAACGTAAAAGCCGGGTCCGTTCAATGACTTGTGCGGTCCGCGCCTCCCCGGCGGTCTCCGACGTGCAGGGGCGCGCTGCGAGCGGCTTCGCGCGAGGGTACCGCCAGATTTAACACGAAACGAACGATTACCCCTTTACGAGTTCTCCATGCCTGCGGCGCTTGAACTCCCCTCCTGCGGACGGCTCGACCATCTCTTCGACAACAACGAGCGTTGGGTTGCGCAGATGGTCGACGCGGACCCCGATTACTTTTCCCGCTTGAAAGATCAGCATGCGCCCGCTTACCTGTGGATCGGCTGCTCCGATTCTCGCGTGCCTGCTAACCAGATCACCGGCTTGCCGCCAGGCGAGATTTTCGTGCATTGAAATATCGCCAATTTCGTCGTGCATACCGATCTCAATTGCCTGTCGGTCGTTAGTTCGCGGTGGATCAGTTGAAAGTGCGGCACATCATGGTGGTCGGCCACTATGGCTACTCGGGCGTGAAAGCCGCGTTGCTTGGACAACGAATCGGCCTGGGCCGACAGCTAGATCCGGCATATTCGCGACGTCCACGACGAACATGCCGCCGCGATTGCCGGGTTGTCATTGAGCGTGGCGCGTCACCGGCGTCTGGTCGAACTGAATGTCATCGAGCAGGTACGTAATCTGTGCCGGACGATCATCGTTCAGGATGCATGGGAGCGCGGTCAGATGTTTTCGTACACGCTTGGGTCTACGCGGTTCACGACGGCAGGCTTCGTAATCTGCACGCTACGGCGTCACACGCGGATCAGGGCGCTCGAGTTTAGGTCACGGTCGTCTGCGCGCGAGGCGACAATATCGCCGCTGACCTCGATTGGAAAGGCAAACGGGCGTCGTAGCTCATAAAATAGCCGACGCCCAGAAACAAACGTCGGCTCTCGCCCGACCCGCCGGGCATTGATCAGTTATTGCAGCGCGCTTCCAGCGCATCGATAAACGCGCGGTTCCACCGACCTTCCTTCATCGCCCGCATGGTTTCGGCCTCTGCTTCCAGAACGGCCAGCGCTTTCTCGATCACATGTGCGGCGTCCTCCTGCGGAATGGCCAGCAAGCCATCCTGATCGCCGACGACGATATCGCCCGGATTCACCACCATGCCGCCGATCGATACCCGCACGTGGATCTCGCCCGGACCGTCCTTATACGGCCCGCGATGTGTGACGCCGCGTGCGTAGACCGGGAAATCCCGCTCACGGATCTCCGCGACGTCACGGATCGCGCCATCTACTACCAGCCCGACCACACCCACATGAGCTGCATAGAACGAAAGAATCCCGCCGACCACGGCGTTGTTGAGATCGCCGCCCGCATCCACTACCAGGACGTCGCCGGGACGGCAAAATTCCAGCGCGCGCAGGTAGGTGAGGTTATCGCCCCCTCGCGAGCGGACGGTGACCGCGGTGCCCGCCATGGTCTGCTTCCCGGGCCGTTGATACGCATGCAGCCCGACACTGCCGGTGTTGCGATGCATGTTGTCGCTGAGCGCGGAGACTGGGATGGCGCGCAACGCGGTAATAATCGTGTCGGCGGCTTGCGTCGCCGAAGGGTTTTTCCTGATGGCTTTGTACATGATCGATCTTGGCTTCCGGGTGACTAATACACGGATACAACGGTATATCGACCCAGCGAATCGCGCCAAGACGGCTTCGTTCTTGCGCAATAGCAAATGCTTATGAGACAGAACCGGGAAAGTGACAGAA
>NZ_JARESV010000072.1:0-29312 GCF_046026985.1 Paraburkholderia sp. RL18-101-BIB-B | reverse complement strand
GATGCCCAGCTCGCGCTCGCCTCCATCCGGCTTCGGAATCGTCACCCGCCGTACCGGACTGGGCCGGTACGTCCCCTTGAGCAACTGTTCACGGATCGCAGGCCACACCGTCACCAGATGGCGCGACGTCTGGTCAATGTCCAGACCGTCCACACCAGCGGCTCCCTTGTTAGCCCGTACCCGTTTGAACGCCTGCTTCAGGTTCTCTCTCGTCAGCGCCGCTTCCAGCAGCGCTGACCCTGTGTCCCCGCAGGCATGTCGCGGGCAACAGGCTTCGTCGCTGACAGGTATACGTGCAGCTTCACCGCGCGCGTTCCCCATCCGCCCCGCTTGCACGGGCATCTGACGCATTGCCTGTCGCATCGACATGACGCTGGACACTCCTTCCCGTTTGGCCCTTCGTCACCAGCCTCAGCCTCGCCGGCCTATCCTGTGACTACTACGGCCTCTGCTGACTTCTCGCTCCGGCTCGACGCCGTTGCCCTTTCAGGCATGAGGCGAGATCTCCCCAGGTAAGAACGCACTCCTTCACTGCACAACCGCCGGATCTACGTCACCGCCCCTTGATCACGAGAGCTTTGCGGTCTTTGGCCCGCTCGCCCTGGTCGGCAACGCCTTCTATCCGGTTCTTGTTCATCGGCTCGCAGTTTCGCTCCGCGCTTCCTCCCCACACTCGGTCACCCCCATGCAGTTGCGCTTCGCTTCGCTCGCTGTGATCAACTTGCGGTGGGACTTGCACCCACAAGAGTTCGCCCATGCTGGGAGCACCAAACGAAGGGTCGGATAGCCACAACTATCCGACCCTTCCGGCGTAAGAATCTTGGCGACAGGAGGGCCGGCCCGTCATAAATTAGGGTCCGATTGATAACTACGTCCCGAAAGAATCGACGCGGGGTGAACTAATCGCAGCAAAAACCGGCATGATCCGTATGCTGCAGGAAATACCGCTCACCGATGAAGAGCGCAACGCCGTCGAGGGTAACCAGAAAGCTGTCTACCGTTTGCTTCGACCCCTCGATGGCCCGCTGCGAAGGAAACGGTGAGACAGACGTTGAAGGCGTCAGGCAGGAGTCAGCCGAATAGTTGCCGTTCTTGCAACACTGAAAGCCGTAGTTGCAATGGCTGGTTCATGCGCAACTTCCCGAATGGTTGACGGACGCATGCAATCGGCGGTGACAGAGCGCAAACGAACATTTCTGCAAAGGTTCGAGTTGCTTTCAGCGCTGCAAGATCTATACAACTGAGTGCAGAAGGCCGAACAGGCAGGTCTCGTTGGTATCACGGAGCCAAGGTTGTGTGAAGCACCTACTCACCCGCGGCTACAGAATGGAGGAATAAGTTATGACCGCTCCACGAGGCAACGAATTACGTGATGTGCTACCCGAAGACAATATCTCGCCCCCGAAAATACTCATCGGCGAAGGCTTTGAAATCCGCCCTAGTCGCATCAAAGCATATAAGCCAACTGGGGCACCGGCATATTTCTATGATGTGTTTACGGATGACAATACCCGCGTGGGTATTGCAAGCTTGATTCTCGAACAGGACCCGCAACAAGTTTCTGAAATAGGTCATGTTTGTGCGAGGCTGTCAGAAGAGCACGACAACCCGGAACTACTCAAGCAGGTAGGCGAATTGCTCATTTCACATGGCCATGAATGCGGGTTATCCGATATTCACATCGTCGTTCCTGAACAATCCGAGTCAGTAGTCACGGCATGTGAGTCGATCGGCACAACTTGCAACAAAGCGTACTTCGATCGAAGTGGCGAGAAATTCGTTCGGTTTGGGTATTCGGCCGGTGGTGGTGTTTAACAATCGGACAATGCGGTTCGGCGGATAGTCAGTCAGGTTCTCTGCCTGACTGCCGCCGACCTCCCACGTTGGGCGACACTTCCTTAAGGTGCCAATGATGCTCTAGAACTGCCCCTTGGAACTCGGCGTGGTCGAAGATTCCGGGACGCTGCGCTACGTCGGCTCTGTGCCGTACTTTACCTCGTTCAGATGACCAATTTCCTATCGGAACCCCCAGCCCTTCAACAGACGCTGCGTCCATGGTATATCCACACCGTCAAATCCATTCACGAAGCGACGTGGCCGCCCTCCTCGATGGCCGCCAACTGCACTTTTCTGCGGTGTGGCTTGTCCTGAAATTCAGTTCCGGGAGCCGGTCAAGCATTTCCTGTCTAGGCCTGCACGGCGGCTACCCCTCGTGCGCGAAACACGGAGCATCGTGAGGCCGCGCGTTCCGTCGCCGACCTTGCGGGGCTACCGAAGCTCTCACACACTACAGTCCGAAATGACACCGTTCAGTGCGGAGAATATGTCGAGAACGAACAGTTCCGGATTGGATCGTTAGCTGGTGCACGAAAACCCGATGTCGCCTCCGATAGTACTCCCAGGCATTCATGGTCATTAAACCTTGCCCAGAAATCGACGACGCAGCGTTGCCGTCGACTGCCATGAAGCCTGGCCGTTCACAGAATGTCTTTGCAGCAGGATCCGGCTTCGAGCATCAGCCATGCTTCGCAAGCGCTGCCGATCAATTCTATTCTCTTGCGATGTATGCAGTCCTCTTCATTGCGGTCATTTGCTCAGCTTACCTTGCTTTAACGCGACACTACCCCTTGTCGCGTACCCCAGTTGTCGAATGGTCGCTCTGATGCGCTTACCCAACTTTAAGTAGAGCCGAACCGCTCGAAGACGGTCTTCGTACGAGTACATGAACTACCTCCAGGTAGTCCAAGTTTTCGTCCGCACCCCCTTCTGGGGAAAATACGGTCGACGTTGACACACTTCGAGGTCTACGCTGTCCATGATCGCGATCGCGCGAATTCCATGAAATGTCGCGATAGCGGGGCGTGCCGAGAGATCGCCTCCGAAGCGCGCTCCCGGCGGGATCGCTTACTCAATGCCGCGAGGCGATGTCCGGGTGAACCGGAGCCCGCCAGGCGAGGCCGATGATGACGCCGAGCACGCAGAGTGCGGCGATGTACCAGGCGGGCGCCATGATGATGCCCTGACGGCCGACCAGGTAGGAGGCCACAGCCGGCGCGGTCCCGCCAAAGATGGCGTAGGCGGTGTTGTACGACAGCGCGAAGCCCGTGAAGCGGACTTCAGGCGGGAAGCTTTTCACGATGATGTACGGCCCGAGTGTGATGGTCCCAATCAGGAAGCCGCCAGCAATGTAGAGCGGCCATACTGCGGTGCTGCCTGAGGTCAGTGCGAAATAGAAGGCGGCCGTCACAGCGAGCATCGCGATGCTGCCCAGCGCGTAAGCCTTGCCACCGCCAATCCTGTCGGCGGCCCAGCCAGCGGCGGTGCTGCCGATGATGAGCCCGAAGATCGACCACGAGTTGTTGGTGAAGACCGCTTTCGCCTCATAGTGGAACTGCGATTGCAGGAAGGTCGGGGTGTACAGGAAGTACAGCACGAAGATCCCGGAGAAGACCCAGGTGGCCAGCAGCGATACGACGATGGCGCCACGGTGCTCCTTGAGCACGACCGACAGCGGCATCCGCGAGTCGGCGGCACGCTTGGCGCGCAGCGCTTCGAAGACGGGGGTTTCATGCAGGTAGCGACGCAGGTAGACGGAGATCAGGCCGAAGACGCCGCCGGCGATGAACGGCATGCGCCAGCCCCAGGTCTTCAGGCTCTCAGCATCGAGGTTGCCCATCAGGTACTTGGCACTCAATGCACCGAGCAGGATGCCCGTGCACAGGCCCGACATCAGCAGGCCGCAGGCGAGGCCCACGCGGTCACGCCTGACGTGCTCCGAGCAGAAGATCCAAGCGCCAGGGACCTCACCGCCGACAGAAAGGCCCTGCAGGATGCGGCACAGCAAGAACAGCAGCGGCGCGGCCATGCCGAGCATTGCATAGCTGGGCAGCAGGCCGATGAGCAGCGTGGGAAAGGCCATCAGGAAAAGGCTGAGCGCGAACATCTTCTTGCGCCCGATGCGGTCGCCGAAGTGGGCGAAGAAGATGCCCCCGATCGGACGAACAAGGTAGCCAACGGCGAATATGCAGAACACTTCGAGCTGGGCGAGCCACTCGGGTGTGTGCGGCGGAAAGAACACGGTGGCGAGCAGCTTGGTGAAGAATACGGCGACGATGAAGTCGTAGTATTCAAGCGCACCGCCCAGCGAGGCCAGGCCAAGCGTCTTGACGTCGCTCCAGGACATTGACTGCCCCCCCAGGGCAGCCTCATTCGATCGCGCAGGGGTTGTACTCATTTTTTGCTCCAACATGTAAAAGGTTGACGTCCGGCAAAATCACTGCATCACATTGTCAGCATACTGATCACATGATCAGTATGCTGACAACGTGATGACACTAAATCCTTGCGCGACGTTTCTTAAGTTAACTTTTAAAATCAGGAAAATGTCTGCCGAGCGCCGGCGCCGAAAACTTGCTGTAAAATCATCAGCGCACTGACAGATAAGCTTTTATCCCGAAAAAAAACGGAATGCAACAGTGGTTCTCCCAGGGTGACTGCGGCGCGAACTGGAACGGAATTTCACGTGCCCTCCTTCCCACCAGGCTACGTGCTCTGAAGCAAGCACAGCGGCTACGACCGTTCGACAAACAGTTACACTTGTCCCGCTTCAAAGGACATTTTTGAAAGGATGAATATGGGCACAGTTACGGAGAAAAAAGCTGCCGTCTCAGATCCGGCGATCGAGACTGGGCATCTGTGGCAACGCCCGGGGTTTCTGATCCGGCGCCTCAACCAGATTCACATCGCACTTTTCTTTGAGAGCTGCAAGGACTTTTCGATCACTCCAGTTCAGTATGGCTTGCTCACCACACTAAGCGAGCAGCCTGGGCTCGACCAAACCTCCCTCTGCGCTGAGGTCGGCGTCGACCGCACAACGATGGCAGACGTTCTCCGACGCCTCGAAGAGCGCGGGCTGGTCAAGCGTGAACCCAGCCCTTCCGATGGGCGTCAGAAAATCGCCAATATCAGCAGCAAGGGGCGACGCGTAATGAACGAGATGTACGAGGCAATGCGAGAAGCCCAAGTACGATTTTTGGCCCCGCTGGAACCCAAAGAGCGCATAGAGTTCATCAGAATGATGATGCAACTGGTCGAAGGCAACAACCAGTACGGCCGCACACTGCTGAAACACTTCGACTGAGAAGCCGGCGTCCGCAGACGCCAGCTTTTTCGGTTAGAACCGATGCGAAATTCCGACTCGTGTCAGCAGTTGCTTGTCGTTACTCGACGCACTCGAAACGGCCATAATCCAAGCCTGCGGGTTGTTATCGCCGCTCACCTTCTGATACACGGCCTCTGTGTAAAGTACCGTGCGTTTGGACAACGCATAGCGTACGCCTAGCGAGAACTGGTTCGCCTTGTCGCTGGCGAGCACAGCGTTGCCCTTCATGAGCTCGTAGTCGCCACCGACTGACAGTGCCGGAGTGACCTGGTATCGCGTTCCAACCTGGTAGACGTTGATGGTTGCGTTATTGGCCGTGTTTTTTGTGTTGGTATAGAGCACACTGAGCGCGGCCAGGCCGAACTTGTACTCTGCTCCAGCGCCAAAATTGCGTATGCCGGCCATTCCATTGGCGAGTTGCGCATACCGCTGATAGGTGTACGCGACGCCTGCCGAGAAGGGTCCGTTGACATAGTTGGCGCCAAAACTCTTGCCGTCGTTCTGTGCAATTGCGCCCGGCACACCCCCGAAGCTATACAGGGCGCCGGCAGAAAACCCATAGTAGGTTGGCGTCGTGTACTTCACCGAGTTTGAAATAGCCGTGCCCGACATGCGGTCAAAATTCGCATTTCCGGAGGGGTTACCGGGAATCCCCAGACCAGAAAACGGGCCTTGGCGAAAACCATACAACCCCCCGATGTAGATCGAATTATCGAAGCGTAGTAACGAATCAATCATGAAGTCGTACTGTTGGCCGAATGTCAGTTTCCCGTACCGGTCGTTTGAAAGACCCACGTATGCGTTACGGCCGAAAAGGCCGCCGCCATTCGTCGGGAAGATAGCTCCGGTACCGAGGTTGAACTGGTCAATCAGTTCAAATATCGCCTTGTAGCCACCGCCAAGATCTTCCGTGCCGCGCAGACCCCATAGGTTCGGCATCGCGATACCGTTATCCATCGTATAGTTGTGGCCGCCCTTCTGATTGGTGACCATCGTGACTCCGGCATCAATCGCGCCCCAGAGTTGCACAGAAGACTGAGCGTGCGCCGGAATCGCGGTCACAAAAGCGCATGCTGCCGCGGCAGCGGTCAATGGTGTTTTCATCTCCAAACCTTATATTTGTGCACAAAGCCCTCCCCGTGCCAGTCCGCACAGGGAGACGCTTCGCGATATGTAGAATTGTCTTTACAGCGAGATGTCCCTACGGAACGTTTCGGGAACGAAGAGCACACCGACAATCAGTGACACGCCCGCAATAACGATCGGATACCACAGGCCGAAGTACACATTCCCGTTTGCAACTGCCATCGCCGAGACAACGAAAGGCAGCATTCCGCCGAACCAGCCAGATCCAAGATGAAACGGAAGCGAGAGAGATGTGTAGCGGATTCGCGCCGGGAATAGCTCAACCATAAATGCCGCCATCGGACCGTACACCATGGCGAGATATACGATCAGTAACCACATCAGGAAGATGACAACAGGCGCGTTGATTTGTGATGGGTCCGCGTGTTGTACCCAGCCGGCAGAAAGTAGAGCGCTCTCCAGATCGTGCCGGTCGCTGCTGCGCACCGTTACATTGCCTATGACTGTTGCAGTTGACTCTCCAGGCAGCAACGACACCTGCTGGTAGGAAACCCCCGAGGCGCTCAGAAATGAGCGGATGCGGTCGCAATCGGTCTTTGGTGCTGCGAATAGCGAAAAGTGACAGTCATCCGCGTGAACGACTACCGGCGAACTCTTCTGGAATGCCTCCAACTTAGGGTTTGCGTAGTGAGTCAGCGCATGAAAAATCGGTTGCGTGGTCAGGGCCAGCATGAGGCAGGCAGCCATCATGATCCACTTACGTCCGATACGGTCTGAAAGCCAGCCGAAGAGCAGATAGAACGGAAACACGCAAATTAACGCGATTGCCAGATAGAGATTCACCGTGTTTGGCGCGACCTTCAAGGTATTCTGCAGGAAGTACATTGAGTAGAAGTGGCCCGTTCCAAATACGACGCCAACCCCTGACGCCGTGCTGAACAGCATGATGAGTACATATTTGAGATTTTCCCAGTTGCCGAAGCTCTCCCTAATGGGCGATTTCGACAGTTTCCCGGCGTGCTTCATGCCCTGAAAGGTCGGGGACTCCGCCAGCTTCGTTCGCAGATACACAGAGATCACCAGCAAGACCAGTGAGACGAGGAACGGAACACGCCATCCCCAATCCTGAAACGAAGCACTGTCCATCGCAGACCGGCTCGCACTGACTACAGCGATGGAGGCCAGCAAGCCAAGTGTGGCAGTCGTTTGTAGTGAACTGGTGTAGAAGCCCCGACGATCTGCGGGAGAATGTTCAGCCAGATAGGTCGCTGCCCCGCCCGTCTCACCACCTAGGGCAAAACCCTGCAGAAGACGCAAAAGCACGAGCAGGACCGGCGCCAGCATCCCGATTTTTTCGAACGAAGGAAGCAGTCCTACACCAACTGTGGCGACGCCCATCAAAACAATGGTCGCCATGAAAGTGTACTTCCGTCCGATCCGGTCCCCCAGTCGGCCAAAGAAGAGTGCGCCAAGCGGCCGAACAAGAAACCCCGCGCCGAACGTAGCGAGACTCGCCAGGAAGGCGGTGGTCTCGTTGCCACTTGGGAAGAATAGCGTACTGAACGTACCTGCCAAGGCAGCATAGATATAGAAGTCGTACCATTCAAGCAACGCTCCAAATGATGAAGCGATGATCAGTGTAAATTCGCGACGCGTTACAGCGCGCCGCGATGGCTCTGACGTCGAGATGTCCATTCTCACTCCTGACTGCACGGATCGTGCCGTGCTTCGATTTAGTTATACTTAGTTTCAGAAACTGTCCAGCTTCTGCCGGACGTACGTATATGCATAGCGTTTCGAGAGGCGAGGCGCTATTACACACCAAAGGGCGCGTCGCACATTACGCGCCCTATTCCTTCATTTACTGCAGATCTCCAAGTATTTTGAGTGCTTCGTCGCGAGTCATGACGGCGGCGTACTTCTGGGCCATGTCGAAGAGGTTGGCGTCGTGCGGGGCGATGGCGCGGTCACCCACGCAGTCGGAGAGCACAAACGGACGGAAGCCATACTGCATCGCATCCACCACGCTCGAGCGCACGCAGCCACTGGTCACCGCACCGGCGACCACCAGCGTCTGCACGCCGCGCTGCGCAAGCCACGCGGCCAGTGAGGTGCCGAAGAATGCCGAGGGCACCGTCTTGCGCACCACCAGTTCGCCCGCACGCGGCGTGAGCTGCGGCACGATGGCACTGTTATGCGTGTGCTCCTTGAGCGTGAGCAGACCCGGCACCTTCAGCGTAAAGATGTTTTCGTCCGCATCATCATCGGCGAACACGATGCGTGTGTGGGCTACCGGCCAGCCGCGCTCGCGCGCATGCGCCAGCAGGGGCACGGTGCGCTCGATGGCCGGCGCGATGTTGCCCCCGCCAAACACCTCGGGGTCCGCAAAGCCGTTGACGAAGTCAATGATGAGTAGCCCCACCGTGGCCTTCGGTTCGAGCGTCGAGCCGAAGCTCTGGCGCTGGTAGGTATCTAGTTCATTGGACATGCTGATTCCTCACTTATCCAGCACCTGGCCGTTGCGCACCACCGCCTCGCCATCGAGGAACACGTCGCAGTGACGCAACGGGATGTCGATGTGGCAGGCCGTCGTGCGTTTGCCACCGGCTTCGTTGTTCGGACCGAGCGAAAACAGGAAGTTTCCCTCGAAGGCGCGTGCGTCCATGCCGATGGTCGCCTCGCGGTCATACAGTCCCAGCGTCGACCAGTGCGCCCGCGGCTGGAGTCCCCAGCCGATGTGCGAGATGGCGTACGCCTCAGGGTCCTTGAAGGTGCCCATATACTCGTTGAGCAGGTCCGCGTCCATGCCACCCTCGATTCGCGTGGCAAAGCCGTTCTCCACCGTCAGCTCGATACGGTCCTGCACGTAACTCTTCTGCGGCAGCAGTATGTCGCCCCGGTCGATCACGATGCGCCCGTAGGCACGGCCTTCGTCCGGGAACGTCAGCGCAAAGCCGCTTGGCCAGTGATCCCACCGGCCCGGCTTGTCAACGAAACCGTATTCCGCAATCGCCTCGAATTCGCCGATCGGGCAGTGGAAGTCCGTCCCGGCAGCCGAGACGATGTGCATCTCACGGGAACGGTTGATGCGGGCCTGGGCGGCCAGCACCCGCTCGCGGTCGCCCAGGTTGGGCACGAGCCGCGTGAGCACTTCGGGCGGCTCGACCGCGAGCAGGATCTTCGTGCCGCTTTTCAGGATGTCGAACTGCTCGGGCGAGAACAGCAGCGTCATCAGGTCCAGGACCAGGTCACTTTCCTTGAGCGCGGCAATCGCCGCACGGTTACCCGTGAGGGGCGTTGTGCCGAGGTAGGCGAGCGGGTCGCGGCTGAGCGCCTTCTCGCCGTTCACCGGCGGCAGGTCCAGCCGGTTGACGATCGCGCCCATCGACTGCGTGGCGATCAGCGCGGTCGAAAGCGTTTGCGGATGGGTGGCCGTACTCGTGAGAATCGTGACGGTCTGGCCTGCCTCGAGGCGCGAGAGCGTCAACACCTGCTTCCACGCGTCAACCATCTGAAAGTCGCTGACTGGCATAGTGTTCTCCTTTAAAAAAGGTGCGTCAGGCCTGCCGGGCAGCCAGCGCTGGCAGCGGCGCGCCCAGGAAGTCGCCGAACGCATGGTAGAAGCCGTCCTCGTCATCCCACGGGATCATGTGGCCGGCGTCGGACACGTGCGAATGCACGAGTTGCGGCACCAGCGTGCGGATCTCCTCGATGTCTTCCGGGCGGACCACGTCGCCGCGGCCGGCCGTCATCAGCAGAACAGGCACGCCGACGTGCGGTAGGTCCGCATGCACATCATCGGTATGGAAGCCCTTGAAACTGTCGCGGATCGCACGCTCATCGCAGGTGTGCAGCCACTCGGCGCGCAGCTGGCGCTGTTCATCTGTCCAGGTGGGGCAGAACGCGAGCATGCCTTTCGCGTCAGTGCCTTTGCGCGCAAGCGCCATTGAGTCGATATACCAGGGCAGCTGCGACGGATACGGACGACGCCCCGGGCCGGAGACGGGCGGATCGACCATGACGAGGCGTGCCAGACCGGCCGGCTGCGTGCGTGCAGCACGTACGCCAATACGGCCACCCATCGAGTGGCCCACCACGCTGTAGCGAGTAAGCCCGAGAGCCTGGGCGAACGAGACCAGGTCAGCCGCCTGCGCATCCAGGCTGTAGTCGAGCGTGTCCGACGCCGAGGACAGGCCCCTGCCACGGACATCGAGCACGTAGGTGTCGAAGGTCGTGCCAAAGTGCTCACCGACGAAACCCCATGTCACGGCCGGGCTGGTGATGCCCGGCACGATGATGACGGGCTCGCGTGAGATGCGCGCGCCAGCTGCGCCACCGTAACGCAGGTAATGCTGACGGATACCGTTCGCGTGAACGTTACCGCCATAAAGGAACGTGGATGTACGGCTCATGCTGTGCTCCCGGTCGTCTGGCGCATCAGTAGGCGCCCGAGAGCAGGGCGCCGGCACCCGGCACCACCGCTTCCAGACCGAGCTGCTTGAGCATCGCGTAGGTCGTCGCAATCGAGGCGGTGATGACCGGCTTGCCCGTCAGCGCTTCGACCTTGGCGACGGCCGGCAGCGAAGGCATCTGCACGCAAGCCGAGAGTACGATCGCATCGGCATGCACCGTGTCCATCTGCGAGACGATGCCCGGCAGCAGGCTCGGGTCGTGACGGCCCACATCGAGGTTGTCCGGAATCTCCAGTGCGCGGTAATCGAGCACCTCGTAGCCTTCATTGCGGATGTAGTCGACCACCAACTCCGTAAGTGGCTTCATGTACGGGGCGACCACTACGATGCGTCGGGCGCCGATGACCTTCAGCGCATCGACCAGCGCGCCGGCGCTGGTGATGACCGGTGCCGCACCGCCATTCTCGACGGTACGCTCGTGCAGACGCTTCTGGGACACGCGGTGATACCCATGGCCCATCGCCATGATGGCGACCAGGCACGCGTAGCCAAGCACGTCCACGCGGGCATCGCTGAGCTCCAGCGCGCAGCGGTCGGACTCTGCATCCATCGCGGCCAGTTCTTCCTTGACCACCTTCTTCATCCGCATGCGGCTCGAGTGGAACGTGAACCGTTCCGCGCGGATCGACTGGCGCGCCAGCAGCATCGCCGGAATCTCCGTCTCCATCGTCGTGTTCGAACTTGGCACTATCTGACCAATTCGGTATTGCTTCGTCATTGCTATCTCCAGAAAGATTTAAGGTGATGTTCCTGCTGTTCGCGGTTCACTCAGTCCAGCGTCACAGCTTGAAAATGCGTTCGGCGTTGCCATGGCAAACGAGGCTTCGGACGCTCTCATCAAGCGGCGCCTGCTCGATAAAATCAGCAGCGATAGCGGTCGACTCATACGGATAGTCCACAGAAAACATCACTGCATCCGGGCCCATTTCTCCAATAGCGCCAAGCAGCGCAGGTGCCGAGCAAACGCCCGAAGTAGTGATCAGGATGTTCGTTCCGATGTACTCAGAAGGTGCCCGCTCAAGCCGAATGCCATGCGAATACACAGCAAACCGGCTATCAAACCGCCAGCGCAGGTACGGCAGGCCCTCACCCATGTGGCCAAGAATGACCTTCAGCTTGGGGAACCGATCGAAGACACCGCCGAACAGCAGCCGTAAGGCGTGGCTACCGGTTTCAACGCCCCACCCCCAGGCGGCACCCGTCAACTCCGGGTGGTTGTCGAATACCCGCGGTGTCACGTACGCGTCTGTCGGGTGCAGATACAACGGCACGTCAAGGTCCTGCATCCGCTCCCAGAAAGCGTCATACGCCGGGTCGTCGTAGTAGGTTCCAAGCGTGTGACCATTGACCAGTGCCCCCTTGAAACCGAACTCCTGAACGGTGCGGGTCAGCTCGTCGGCTGCCCCGTCAGGTGTGTGCATCGGCAGCGTCGCAAAACCACCAAAACGCGTTGGGTGACGCGCGATCTGTTTCGCCAGAAAGTCGTTGCTTTCTGTAGCACGAGCAATCGCCACAGCAGGGTCAGTCTCGCCCTGCACGCTCGGCCCCGTCTGGGACAGAATCGTGTAATCGATCCCCGCGTTGTCCATCTCGACGATGCGCTGCTCGTCGAAGTCGGCAAGTCGGGCAGCAAGATCAGCCCGCACGTCGGGAGCGATGTGCTGCGTGAAGCTCTTTGAGTAGCCCTGGAAGCCAGGCGTTGAAAAGTGCTCTTCCAGGGCGATCTTCCGAATCCGTTTACTCACGACAAACTCCAATTTTTAATCAGCATACTGACAATAAGAACACGAAATTGTCGCAAGAAAACTCAAGTCAGCCATCCTGCGACAGCGTCGCGAACGCAGTTATTCGCCTCGGCCAAAGAGCCGCTTGATACGGCCCCACACCACGCTCCACACCAGACTGCCCACGTTGAATTTGGCCGGCAGCGCTGCTGAGTCAGGTACTTCAGAACCTTCTAGCTGCGATGTGATCCTCGCACCAAAGTCGGCAATCATCCGACGAACGAAGTCCTTGATGAGCCCTGACCGGGAAAATTGAGCCAGCGGTCCCTGCAGCATGTATTCAAGCGTCACTGCTACGCGTGTCTGCGTCCCATTCGCTTCATCACTCAACGCATAGGTCACGTCGCCATTTGCCTTTGAGCGGCTGATATTGTCCTGTCCCGCTCCGCGCATAACAGCGCGATATGCTGCGTCGTCACGTTCAAGGCGTGCAGCACCGGCGAAATTCGCCGACATCGGACCAAATTTGATAGCGATTTTGCCTTTTACCTTCTCCGAATCATGTTCGATCAATTCCGCGCCGGGCAAACAGGCGGTAACGGAAGGAAGATCTCCCATAAACCCCCAGACCCGTTCAAGCGGAAACGGCACAACAAAGCTGTCGTCAATAGCTGTCCACCCTTTTCGGTCGGCGGCAGGTATAACGTTCGGCACTGCCAGCCCCGAGGCAAGCGCAGGCGATGATTGCTCAGACGAGCTAGTTGCCACTCCCGACGCAACGTGAGAATCCTGCGCCGGGGAAGCGGAAACAGACTTCGCAGGTGCAGCAACCCGGTCTGCATGTGCTTTCGCATTGGAGGCATCACTCTCTGTCGATCCCCCCTTTCGGCTGAAAAGTCCCTTGATCCGCTCCCAGAGGACGCCCCAAACCATGCTGCCGACGTTAAATTCAGTCGACAAAGCCGCGGATTCGGGCGCCTCGCCGCCGCCCAGTTGCGCAGTAATCCGAGCCCCGAAATCAGCAATCATGCGTCGAACAAAGTCTTTGACGAGCCCGGACCGTGAAAATTGTGCGAGAGGCCCCTGCAACATGTATTCAAGCGTTACTGCCACGCGCGTTTGCGTACCGCCTGCTTCGCCGCTGAGCGCATAGGTCACGTCACCATTTGCTTTTGAACGACTGATGTTGTCCTGGCCGGCGCCACGCATCACGGCACGATGTGCCGCATCATCGCGCTCGAGGCGCGCCTCACCGCCAAAATTTGCAGACATCGGCCCGAACTTGATTGCGATCTTGCCTTTTACCCGCTCTGAGTTGTGCTCGATCAGTTCGGCGCCAGGAAGACACGCGGTCACTGAAGGGAGGTCGCCCATGAACGCCCACACCTTTTCCAGCGAAAACGGCACAACAAAGGTGTCTTCAATAGCGGTCCACCCTTTGCGCTCACCCGTCGCCTGAACGTTGGCGGCCGGCGACGCAGCGCTGGCGCCTTGCGCTGAACGCTCTGGCGTGGCCGAAGGAGCGGCGGCCACAGTCGCGAACGTCTGGAACTCCCCTGTGTCCTGCGCCAGCGCTCTTTGTGCTGCGACTTGCCGAGCCGGAGCGACGGATCCGTCTGCAATAGGATTGTCCTTAAGGTCGCTCAGCACAGCCTTGATGGCATTGACAATGCCCATGTATCCCGTGCACCGGCAGAGATTTCCAGACAGCTCGAGCCGAATGCGAGCCTCGTCGGCATCCGGGAAACGACGAACAATATCCCGAGCAGTAATGAGCATGCCAGGCGTGCAGAATCCACACTGCAATCCGTGATGAACGGAGAAAGACCGGCGGATGCGCTTCATCAGCTCATCGTCATCGAACCCCTCGATCGTACGAACTTTCTGATGGTCGCAAGCAACGGCAAACGCAATGCAGGAACGCACGGGCTCACCGTCGATAAGCACTGTGCAGGCGCCACAGACCCCGTGCTCGCAACCGAGGTGAGTCCCGGTGAGGTTATGGCTATCGCGAAGAAAATCGCCCAGATGGGTTCGTGGCGCGACCTCGCCACGTATCGCCCGGTCGTTGATGGTGAGTTCGATGACAGACATGAAAAAATTCCTGTTAGCGCGCGGAAGAACCGAACGCTTGTGCCAGACAGCGTTCAACAACAGCTTCGTGCATGGACCGGTCAATAGCATCCGCGTTCGGCATCGCGTCCGCTACACTCGCTGCAATCGCTTCCGCAGTCGCCGCGCTCGGTCCCTGCTTTGCAATGGACTGGGCGAGCACGTCCAAAGCCGTCGGCGGCCCATCGAGAGCCCCAAGGACGACACGGGCCAGGCCGGTTTGCGCGTCAAATGCAGCAGAGGCGCTCGCGTGAGCAAATTCGCCGGTCTTACGGCAAAGCTTGTAGTAGCCCCAACGCAAGGAGACTCCGATTTTTGGCAACAGGACCGCCGAGATAATCTCGCCTTCCTCAAGCAGCGTCGTGAACGCGCCCAGCATGAATTCACTCGCACGAACCTGCCGTTTGCCACCCGTCTTCGCGAGCTCAATCCGCGCATCAAGAGTGGATAGTGCAAGGGGCCAGTCCGCTGCAGGGTCAGCGTGCGCGAGGCTGCCGCCTATGGTGCCCCTGTTGCGAATCGCACGGTATGCGATACCAGAAGCGACATATTGCATAAAATCATTACGCAAAAGCTCGTAATTACCATCCTCGATTTCCGCATGAGTAATGGCTGCGCCGACGCGAACCAGATCACCGACCGCTGTGACACTGCGCAGCTCGTCGACGCGCGAAATGTCGACCACGCGCGCGGGTCGCGCAAGTCGAAGATTCAGCATTGGGCCCATCGACTGACTGCCCGCGATAGGCTTTGCACCATTCGACGAATCACCGAATTCACGCAGCGCCTCAGGTAGCGAGGCAGCTCGTACGTATTGAAAAGCGGCAGCCTTCATCAAATCACCTCTTGAGCATGCTCTGCCTCTACCTTGTAGCGCGAAGCAGCTTTTGCAGCCTCGATAGCGGCGAGCAGCCTTCGCGGCGTTAATGGCGTCTCAGAGACAAGTGCTCCAATAGGACCGAGCGCATCGTTCACGGCGTTGAACAGCGTCGCAGGGGGAGCGATAGCACCGCCTTCTCCCACACCTTTTGCACCGAACTCAGTGTAAGGAGACGGCGTCTCCATGTGGATGATCGTCAGTGGTGGCAACTCCGTCGGCCCGGGCAACATGTAGTCCGCTAGCGTAGAAGTAAGCGGCTGGGCGTTGTCGTCGTACAGCGTTTCTTCATAGAACGCAGTACCGATTCCCTGTGCCGTGCCGCCGATTGTTTGGCCTTCGACGACCATCGGATTAATCATCCGCCCACAGTCTTCAACGATCACATAGTCCAGGATGTCGACGTGCCCCGTCCTCGTGTCAACCGCAACGGCTGCCGCATGCGTCGCGTAGCTAAACGCGCCCGTGTCGACTTTAGGTTTGAAACCCTGAGTTGCCTCAAGTCCTGTGAGATCCACGCCGGGAGGCAGCCGCTCGGGGCGCAAGTACCACGCATGACCGATTTCGGCCATGGAAACCCGGCCCGTTGCACCCACTACCTCTCCCCCCTCGAACCGGACGGCCTCTTGCGTCTCACCGAGCATGTGCGCACCGATCTTGATCAGTCTCGGTACCAGTTCCCGGCATGTCGCCGCGACAGCGCCGCCGGCCATGACGATGCTGCGCGATGCATATGTGCCCGTTGAATAAGGTGTGAGGGCCGTGTCGCCATGCACAACCTTGATCTTCTGTATGGGAACGCCCAATACTTCGTTCGCGATCTGAGCCAAAGTGGTTTCCATACCCTGCCCGTGCGAATGAATGCCAGCCCGAACTTCAAGGCCGCCGTCTGCCGTGATCCGCACAGTCGCCAAATCGTAACCAGGGACCACCGGTAGACCCCACGAAGCAAACACGGCCGTGCCGTGAGCCGACTGCTCAGTGAAAGTCGCGAATCCGATACCGATCAGCCTGCCATCCGGCTCTCCCTCTTTCTGGCGGCGACGCCATTTTGCGACGTCGAGTTGCTCCACAGCGCGCTTCAGGCTCTCCTGAAAATCACCACTGTCATAATGTTTCTTGACAACATTCGTGAATGGCATGTCTGCTCCACGAATGAGATTGTCGTAACGGACTTCCCATGCCTCGCGACCGACAGCGCGCGCAATGGCATCCATTGTCAGCTCAATTGCGAAACAGACACCGGTACGTGCCACTCCACGATAAGGGAGAAAGCCAGGCTTGTTGGTTGCCGCACACTGCGTACGACAACGGTATCCGCTGAAATCATAAGGGCCCGGCAGATTACCCAACGCCTGCCCCGTTTCAAGTCCAATCGTAAAAGGCCAGGCTGAATACGCCCCGCCGTCAATTAGCAAATCGCAATCCAGCGCCAGAAGTCGGCCCGTTTTGTCTGCATATGCCGTGAGTTCATAGTGGTGCTGACGGGTATTGGCACCAGCGATCAGGTGTTCGCGACGGTCCTCAATGAATCGAAAGGGCTTCTTGTAGGTGAAGGCGAGCCATGCGATGCAAAGCTCCTCCTGTTGCAGTACGCATTTATAGCCAAAAGCACCACCCACGTCGGGAGAGATAACCCGAACCTGCGCGTGATCTATCCCAAGACATTGAGAGATGACCGTACGGATCATGTGAGGGACCTGGGTTGACGTAATAACTACCAGTTGAGCCTGCGTGTGGTCCCAATAGGCCAACACAGCCTTACCCTCCATTGGGACCATGCACTGGCGAGCTAGGTCAACCTTCTGCTTGACGACAACAGGGGCGTCTTTCGAGCCCTCGTCAAAATTGATGTCCGCTTTCAAATCAAGAAAAATATTGTCGGTCCAATGATCATGCACACGCACGTCTGTGCGCTCACGCGCCGCAAATGCGCTCGCAAAAGCAGGAAGCTCCTCCATATCAAGCTCGACTTCTTCCGCAATATCCTCTGCCTCTGCTCGAGAATTCGCGAAGCACATGGCAACAGGTTCGCCGACAAATCGAACCTTCCTGAAAGCAAGCGGTGGGTGTACCGAAGGCTTGTAGGTCGGCAAGCTGGAATCCGCGACGATGTCCGTTACCGTCTGCATATCCTCCCGCACGATCACCCGTTCGGCGAACCGTTCGGGTTTGCCGATGCGTTCAATGCGCGCGTGCGCAAGCGGGCTGCGCAAGAACGCCACTTCCTGCAAATCAGGAAACGTAAAGTCGGCGACAAATTTTCCTTTACCATGCAGATGTCGCTCGTCTTCGCGACGCCTCACACGGGCGCCGACACCGCCACTTTCAATGGGCGCTTCCGTCGGTTCAGTGTGGCTCATATGCATCTCCCAAGTTCGTAGCCCGCAGTTAGCATTCGCTGATTACTCTTGTTCAGACAGGATGGGCCAAATCGTTCGCGATCATAGCGGTGTCATAAATTGCCTGCCGCTCTTTGAGCAGCAGTTCATTACCTTTTCGTGCAAAACGGTCGAAAAGACGGCCGGCCTGATGTAACGTCGTGGCACCTTCGACCAAAGTCTGCATCAGCATGTAATTGCTTTGAGCCACGATTTCTTCGTCTGTTACGTCAAGGATGCGAACGTTGGTGACGAAATGCAGAATCTGTCTCGGGGCAAACATCTGCGTCCTGGAAATCGCGACGGCACGGTCTCGCAACATATCCCTACCTTCGGCGTAAATGAGTCCAACTGGATATCCATGGGCTGCATTCTCGAACTCGGTCACGCGGTAGAGACAGTTCTCTGTGAAAAATTCGGGCCATTTCTCAATGTCCCCGCTGTCTAGTACCGCGCAATATTCCGCGTGAAAGTCTTCCACCGCTGCGCGTGCGGCAAGCGCCTTATCGTGCGCGATCAATTTCTTCTCGAATCCTGGCAGCATTTAGAACCCCATCACTTCACGATAGTGTTTGTACATCGAGCGAATAGCTGCTTCCGAGATCAGGTTGTCCGCGGTGCCGATTTTCTCGCTGTCGAGTTTGAGCACGCTACGGTCGGTCACCGAGCGACGCACGCCTTCCTGCACAAACTTCATGGCCTCGTTGTCCTCGAGACCCAGGAACCCGGCCGGGCCCATCAGATTACCTTGACGTAGCCGATGGCGCGTAGTCTCCTCAGTGTCGTCCTCGTACCCAAACATTGTCCACAGCATGATCATGCTGTTCGGACCGTTCGGGACGATGTGCCGCACCCCCAGGGTGTTCATCTCACGCTGGACAATCAGATTTGGCCAGATGGTCTGCATGGTCACAGACCACTCGGAATCAAATTCCTTGACATACTCAAGGAACCGTTCGTCCTTCAGGACCATTCCCTCATGAAACGAGCGCATTTCCTTTTTCTTATCGGCGTCGACCTCCGCGTAGAGCGAATCACTTTTGGCCGACGCCATCGTCCCGTGAATACCGTACTTGCTGTCCGCCACCATCGCCGACCGGTTGCCTGCAACCAGCAAGCCAAACACCACGAGGAAGGAGTGCAACAACGTTGCGTGGTACGGATCCTTCAGATTCTCGTGGTACATCTTCCAGTTGCACGGCAATTCGTTTTTGTAGAAACCAAGGATGCGCAGCTTCTTGCCATTAAATACCGCATCGAAATCTTTCAGGATCTCGGGCGTAAGATAGTCCTCAACCGACTCCATGTCGTGTGCAAACGATGCGAACACAACACCGTTACGCGTCGCGACAGCGAGCTTCTTGAGGCCATGATCTTCATTACGGAAATCGCGTGGCATTCCGCCAAGTTTGTTTACACCGCGTTTGAACGGGATCCCCTGCAGATTTCCTTTCAGGTCATATGACCACTGGTGATAGGGGCAGACAAATTCGGCGTTATTACCACGTGTGTGTCGGCAGAACTCGGCACCACGGTGTGCACAACGGTTCTCGAATACGTGGATGGACCCATCTTCCGCTCGGGAGACGACCACCGGAGTGGGGCCTACATACGAGCGCTTATAGTCTCCCCTATTGGGAACCTCTGCTTCAAGCGCAACGAAATTCCACGTGCGACCATGAAAAATTCGTTCAACCTCGCGCGCGTACACATCGTCGCTCGTGTACACCCAGTCGGGGATTGAATGAAGACCTTCCTCCGGCCAAACGAGCTGTTCGATCGGCTTGTTTTTGATGCTCGGAGTACCGAGCCCAATTACTGTCTCTGACGAATACAAAGTCCTCTCCTGAATATGTTATGAATGAGCTTTCCGCTCAAGCTGTCGCAACTTGACGTTCAAGTCTGCGAGGGCTTCTGGATCAACCGGCGTTGCCTGCTCAACAAGACGACGAATTGCCCGAAGTTCACCGCCGTTGTTGACAGCGAGCGCGTAGACAATGACGTTGTCGCGCAAACCCATGAGCAAAGTCTTGTCGCTGGACGCTTGACGCTCGATCCATTCGTCAACTGGACCGTCGAGCATTCCGAGCATCTGGACGTTCCAGTCGTACTGGTCTGTCCAGAACCACGGACTTGGCCGATATTCAACGGCCTCCCCGAGCATGTTTCGTGCAGCGACGATCGCCTGGTCCTGCGCGTTTTGCCACGACTCGAGACGCAGACGCCGCCCTGTTGAGCCGAAAGGAAAATTCGCGCAGTCGCCAGCCGCGTAGACGCCGGCGACCGAGCTTTCGCAATGCGCGTCAACGTGGATACCGTTACCCGTCTCCAGACCTGACTCCCTGGCAAGCTCTTCATTCGGCTCCTGGCCAACCGCAATCACGACGAAGTCAAAGTGCTGCGAAGCATGCTCGGCAAAAATCAAGGTCACTCCGTGTGCATGCTCCGCCGAGCAGAGCAGCTTGGCCCCGACCATGAACTTCACTCCGTTCTGTTCATGCTTGGCGCGCAAACGCTCAGAGAATTCGGCCGGCAAGGCTCGCCCAAGCAATCGCTCACCGGATTCAACGACCGTGATATCGAGTCCTCGAGCTCGCGCGCTGGCTGCGAACTCCAATCCGAGAAACCCTCCACCGATGACCGCGACAGAACGCGCATCACCCATGCGCGACCGCACTCTCATTGCATCCGGTAACGTACGGAGCGTAAATACATGGCGGCTGTCAGGCGTGCAGGGCAAGCGGCGGGCACGGCCGCCTGTAGTAATCAGGCATTTGTCAAATCCGATGCTTCGTCCACTTTCGAGTATCGCTATGCGGTGAATCACGTCGAGTTTTTTTACAGAGTCTGCGACCCAGTCGATCCTATTGCTGTCGTAGAAGTCACTCGAATGCAGCCACGCACCAAAGCATTCCTTGTCGTCTGGCGCCGTCAGCACCGTCTTCGAAAGTGAGGGACGCTCATAAGGCCTGTGGTGCTCATCACCGACGAGGACCACCGTGCCATCGAAGCCCTGCGCCCGGAGCGTCTCCGCCGCCCTTCCTCCAGCCTGTCCCGCGCCGATGATCAAAATCGTTTCCACTTTAAATTCCTGGCTTCGTCGAAAAATGCGCACCTTCAGAGTTCAACCATCACCGCGCCGTCTTCGACCTGAACCTTGTAGATCTTGACCGGAGCGCTAGCGGGAGCGCAAAGGGCGGCCCCCGTCTTCACGTCGAACCTCCCTTGATGCAACGGACACTCAATGCACCCATCCTCCAGATACCCGTCGCTGAGCAGCGCGAACTGGTGAGTGCAAACGTTGTGGGTCGCGTACACCTCACCATCGACAAGATATAACGCTATCTGCTCGCTTTCGATCGTCGTGGCGTAGGGTTCGTCGGGGTTCAGATCGTCGAGGTTTGCTGCGAATTTGAATGTCATCGCTTTGCCCTGGGAATTGTTCAGTATGCTGATGAAATAATGGTAGCAGCAATCTGCCTCGAGTCAATACGGCCAAAATTATCGTTTACCCTCTGAAAATGCGTTGACCCAGACTTTCTGGTGATAGATCAGCATCATCTGCTGGTGCAAAAGCAGTGCTGCGAGAGCGAGTAATACGCGCTTGGGCGAAAATGCCCGCCTCGCGGCACAGGTCGGCGTACGGGTAGATGTCCAAGGGGGCTCGCGCGCGCAACCAACCAGAGAGGGTTCTGGTGCAAATAGGCTCGGCGAATCGGTTAAAGTATTCGGCCCAACAATCTGGTGGTCAGTGATGAGCAAGCGGAAAGGCCTGGAGGCGTTGTTTGGTGGGCGACATTTTGATCGAGAGATCATCATTCTCTGCGTGCGCTGGTACCTTCGCTACAAGCTCAGCCTGCGCGATCTGGTCGAAATGATGGCCGAGCGCGGTTTGTCGCTGGTGCACACCACGATTATGCGTTGGGTGAAGCGCTTTACGCCGGAGTTCGTCAAGCGCTGGAATCGTTTTGGCATACCCACAGGGCGGTCATGGCGTGTTGACGAGACCTACCTGAAGATTCGTGGCAAATGGGTTTATCTGTACCGTGCGGTAGATCGAGCCGGCCAGACGGTGGACTTCATGCTCAGGGCGAAGCGCGACGTGGCCGCGGCCAAAGCCTTTTTTAGCAAGGCAATCAGACATCAGGGACAGCCGCCGGAGACGATCACGCTCGATGGGTATGCCGCCTCACATCGGGCGGTGCGTGAGATGAAGGCCGATGGCCTGCTGCCTGAGGACACGAAGATCCGCTCCTCGAAGTACCTGAACAATTTGATCGAGCAGGACCATCGAAACATCAAGTCCAGAACGAACGTGATGCTCGGCTTCAAACGGTTCAGGAATGCCGCGGCCACGATTTCAGGCATCGAATTGATGCATCGCATTCGCAAGGGGCAGTTCAACTTCTCCATGCTCAGGTTCAAAGATACCGCTGCGCCCGCTGTCTGGAATGCCGTCCTGTTCAATCGATAAGGTATCCATACCTATAGGAAATTTCTCGACCAGACAAGCCATTTGCACCAGAGCCTGGTCGATTACCCGTTCGACACGACGCGCGCTGCAGTACAACTCGTACAGAACGGAATCATCGACCGATACCCACACGTCCGTATCATTCTCGCGCACGCGGGTGGGTTCCTTCCATACGCATCACATCGCTTCGCCCAACTCGCTCGAGTCTTCCGACCCGACGCCGATAGTCCGGCTGAAATCCTCGCGAAATTCAGGCGTTTCTATTTCGACACTGCGTTGTCGGCGAGTCCAGTCGCACTACCGGCTCTCAAGGCCTTCGCCGGAACCGAGCGGATTCTCTTCGGTAGCGATTTCCCGTACGTCTCCGCAGATATCGCTGGCACCTTCACTGCGCAACTAAACGCCTACGAGGATTTCACTGTCGCCGAGCGCAAATCGGTTAACCACGGCAATGCCTGGACATTATTTCCCCGCCTCGCGCCGCAATACGACAAGGCTGCCTAAATTGCCGCGCGTGGCCTGACGGCGGAGGTCGCCGAGCGCCGAGTGCAAACGCGTGTACTGATCGGCGTGTGGTGTCCAGCGGCGCACGGCCATAGACCAGCTAGGTCTTCGGCCTGAAAAACGACGGCTCTGAAGAGGCAGTGAGCCGTAACTCTTTGATGTCATCGGCGGTCTCATTGGCGAGCGGAAGCTCGTGGACAACCGAAATGGCATTCTGACAATCTGCCAGATTTATTTTGCTAGCGAGCGTGGCTTTAATCTGGACGCAAGGCGGCTCTTCTGACGTGTCTGCCGGCTCGACAATAATCCCTTCCATCTGGTCCCCAAATCGACTCTGCCGATTTCGTTCTCTCGATTCTGATTTTGCTGCCGACCGCCCAGATTCAAATGGTCGGACAGGCCAACAAATCGCTGGCCACTTGCAGGTTATCCCAGCAACCGTGATTCTGGCTGACGCGCTGCGCGACATAATCGCATAAATCGTTGTCAGAAATTGGCGGTTCAGGTGCAGCCGGTCTGGCCGAAGCTGAGCGACAGGAGGCCTTGGCCAAAAATGTCAGAGGTGCCGAAGGGTACATCAAGACTTTCACAGCGGCGCGGCATCTGCGCAGGTCCCATTGACTGACGTCGTGAGGAGAAACATGGGTCGATGTTGGCACGGGCCGGAGCCATCGTTGCCACGCTAACGCGGGGCTCTTTTCAAACGGCTGGTCGTCGACTTCGAACGGCATCCGATTGCATTCGTGGGCTATCAGGCGACAATAGCGGTGAGGTATCATCGTCCTCATCACTCACCATAGGACGCGAAATCTGATGTCGGTAGATTCCAGCTGGTTGGGCCAGATTGAACGCGAGTGGTCACAACTTCGCCAGTGCGACCCGTCACTCGACGTGGAAAGGTTCTTCCGGCACGTTGTGTCGGCAAACAAGGTCGGATTTCTTTCACTTGAATCTATCGCGGCCATTGCGAATGGCCTGCTCACCAGTCCGTTGCTGGGCGCGCCCTATCTCGGCCGGCGACTGCTTGAACGGGTTGGCCCTGGCCGGCATCCCTCCCTCCGGGTCGCGCTTGCACTGTCTCTTGTCACGGAGACAGGTGGGCCTGCGGATTATGAGGGCGGACACGTCATTCTGGGCGACGTGCTGAAGGACGATACCGCGAGCGAGCCGCTGCGCGGCATGGCGGCAGCGGCTATTGCGGACAGTGCGCGGCTTGGTCGTGGCATGGACGCCGACCTTGAGATGGCCAAGGACATGTATGCCACGGCCTTGGAGCTTGGACACCGGTCAGCCGCGTACAACCTTGGTTTGTACTGGGAGGGGCACTGGGACAGAAGTGCTCCCGGCGACGTCGTTCCAGACAGTGCAAAGGCTGCGCAGGCTTACAAGCGCGGTGGTTCGAACGCAAAATGCGCCGCGCGTCTGGACGCACTGCGGGCGCATTCGCGGTAGACCCCGTTAATCGCGCGTCCCGACGCAACGAAAAGCGAGCTCTGTGCCCTGGCTTACGCGGTCGCTTGAGCAGTCACAGCTTCTGGCGCGGTTGCGACAGGCAACTTCGTAACCGCCTTTTTGGCGCCAACCAATTTCTTCACCGGCGCCTTCTTCGCCACCGCAGTCGTTGTCGCGGGCTTCTTCGCGACGGCTTTCGGCTTGCTCGCAGCGGCAGAATCCGCAACTCCGCTAACGCCATCAATTAAAAACTTCGAACGGTCTTTAGCACCAGCAAGCCACGCCGGCGCCGAACCGCGTCCGCTCCAGGTAGCGCCAGACTTCGGGTCGCGATATTTGGCCGGCTGCGGACCTTTTGGCTGCCCCTTGCCCGCAGTCGCACCGCCCGACTTCGACGCCATCTTTCTGCCGACAGCCTTCGCCAGGCTCACAGCACTGGCCGTCGCGGCAACAGTCAATTCAGCACCACCTGCAATCAAAAATTTGCTTCGGTCTTTGGCTTTAGCAATCCACGTCGGCGCACGCCCACGCCCGCTCCAGGTCGCGCCACTCTTTGGGTCACGATAAAGCGCAGGCTGCGGACCGCGGACGTAATTGCCAGCAGCCTTCGCTTTGCTCACAGGTGCCGGCATCGCCTTACCTCCGTCAACAAGGAATTTATCGCGATTTTTTGCGCTTGCAATCCACTGGGGTGCCCGGCCATGTCCGGTCCACGTCGCGCCACTCTTCGGGTCCCGATACTTGACCGCGGCAGTGCCCCCTTTGCCGACAGCCTTGGCTCCGACCTTCTTCGCGCGCCCCTTGCCGCCAGCGTGCCCCTCAATATCCGCAGCCGTCAGGCCGTGTTCTGCCATCAGCTTGCGAATTTTCTCGATGACGCCCGATGACTGTTTCGCAATCAGAGCCTCGGCTTGCTGCTCAAGCTTTTTAATTTTTGCCTGCATAGATTCCAAAGTTGTCATTTTTTCTCTCCCTTTGAGATGTCCGCACTATGCCATGCGTATCGCCCGTCCGCTAGCTGTTGTCGATTACGTCTTGAGGAGCATTGGCGGAAGGTTCAAATAGCAGAACTGTCTTCAAGGGTCGACGCACGCAACGTCTCCAACAGGACGAGATAGTTTCGCAGGCGCTATGACTTGTGACGCATCCAAGTCGATGCTTTGCACGGCGCATTCCAGTCGTAGCAATCGCCATTCATGTTTGTCGCCCAAGGTCCGCTACGTTGATGCCGTAATCAACGCTAGCCGGTCGCTCAGTCCGGTAGAAAACAACCATCGAAATCGAGGACGTTGATGGCAACGATTAACGGATACATCCCTCAGGTCACCCCTTATGTTCGAGACCGAAGAAGGGCAGCGGATGGCCAGCGCCTGCATTGAGTACGGCGGGTGGGACCATAAAAACCAAACCCTGACACCAATCAAACTTGCGGAACTGCTGGCAAGACCTCATAACCCGGGTCCGTCATGGGTGATGGATAGCCTCGCTGCCGCGGCTGAAGCCGGCCGACTGGATGCAGACAAATACATCGGGCAGATTTTTGCAGCCAAGGAAGATGTGCGCGCTTTCCGCCATGTCTTGCGAGAAGCTGGCGGCGACCGGTGGCTCACAGACCGCCACCATAATGCTCTTCGGAAGCTAGGCAATGCCGAATTCGACGTGACCGCCTACGTCGGAATTACAGCGCTGTTTGACCCTGCTGAGTAAACTCGAGGTGTGCATTCAGGGTTGCCGGAAGGTGACCCTGCGCTCAAGCCATAGGAAAATAAACATCCTTCAGCAAACACCAATCACCTTAGGCGCTCGCATGCATCATTGCCGATTCCTGCCCCCGACGCTGGACCGCGCGAGTGGTTTACCCCCTTTGCCCCTGCGTCAAACCCTGTCGCGTAGCCGTTTTCGTGAGCACAGCCTCCTCTGGAGGGGTACAGGTCGCCGTTTTTGTGTTCCTTCTGCACAAAACCCTTGTTTTAGGGCCTCGCCCGTTGCGGCTTCAAATGCGAATTGCTACGCTAGCGCCAGCCTGAGGATTTGGACCTTTGCGCATTGTCGGTGACTACGCAAAGGCAAGGACCCCGGGCCAACCTTTGACCAATGACGAGGTATCTATGGCAACGAAAGCTGCAGCAAAGCCGGCTCCGAAGAAGGTGACGACTCCGGTCGAGAAAAAGGCGAAGGCGCCGACGGTAAAGAAGGCGGCAACTCCTGCCACGAAGAAGGCGGTCGCTGCCACGCCGCTGAAGCCCATCAAGGATTCGTTCACGAAGGCTTCGCTTGCTACCCATCTTGCCGAGCGCGCAGGGGTCGAGCCGAAAGCGGCGAAGGCTTTGATGGCCGCTCTGGAAGAAACGGTTCTCGCATCGGTCCACAAGAAGGGCGCGAAGGAGTTCACGCTGCCGGGTCTGCTGAAGGTTGTTGCTCAAGACGTGCCGGCAAAGAAGAAGCGCTTCGGCAAGGACCCGTTCACGGGTGAAGACAAGTGGTTTGCCGCGAAGCCCGCTTCGGTGCGTCTGAAAGTGCGCCCGCTGAAGAAGTTGAAGGACGCCGCGGTCTAAACTGACCGCCAGAAAGGGAGCCCCTCGCGACGGAAGTCTGAGGGGCTTTTTTGCTTCTATGCCCAGGACGCACAGGCCTTTATTTCATCTGGCTACTCAAGATGAGCTGGGCGATACCGCCGGGCATCAGGGCGTGCTCAATGGGTGAATGTGCCCGCAATTGCGGCGTCATAAAAGTCGTGCACTTCGGGCGGCTGCGCGCGCGGCAAGGATGCCACTGGGGGGCGACAATGAGTACGTCCGGTGTACCGACATTCATCTTGGCCGGTAGTGATGAGTCGGAGGCGGCGTAGCCGCCGAAGACGAGGAACTGCCGGCGGCGCCGGATCGGCGGGGCTTAGGATGGCTGACTGAATCTAAAAAGAGGCGGTCAGCCCATGTCTGGAAGCCGCATCACCGACCAGCAGGTCCGCCTCTATATGAACCATCGCAAACACCATCCGCAGAAGCTCGCTGCGGCGAAGTCAGGCATGAGCGAGCGCACGGCGCGGCGTGTCGAACACGAAGCCGGACTACCGTCACAGCAGCCGCGGCGCTATTGGCGCTCGCGCCCAGATCCGTTCGCCGATGTCTGGGAGAGCGAAGTGGTCCCATTGCTACGCGCTGCGCCAAAGCTGAAGGCGATCACTCTGCTGCGTAAATTGCAGGAGGACCATCCCGAGCGCTTTCCGGACAGCATGCGGCGCACGTTTGAGCGACATGTCAGCCAGTGGCGCGCGCTCGAAGGGCCGAACCAGGAAGTGTTCTTCCCTCAAACATATCAGCCCGGCGCACGTGGCCTGTCGGACTTCACGCACATGGGCAAGCTGTGCGTAACGATTGGCGGGATCCCGTTCAACCACCTGCTGTATCACTTCGTGCTGGCGTTCTCGCGCTGGGAGTACGCCAGCGTGGTCGATGGCGGGGAGAGCTTCCAGGCGCTCGCGACGGGATTGCAGAATGCGCTGTGGCAGGCTGGCGGCTGCCCACGCGAACATCGCTCCGACAGCCTGTCGGCGGCCTTCAGGAACCTGCAGGAAGAGGAAGACTTCACAGTTCGCTATGCGGCTCTACTCGAGCACTACGGGATGGAAGGCACGCGCAACAACCGTGGCATGGGTCATGAGAATGGCAGCGTCGAGTCCTCGCATCGCTATCTGAAGGATCAGGTCGATCAGGCCCTGGAGTTGCGAGGTCATCGCGACTTCGCGGACCGCGCCGCGTACGACGAGTTCGTGCGCGGAGTGGTAATGCGCCGCAACCGGCGCAATGCAGCAGCGTTCCAGATCGAGCGCGAACACCTGCTGGACCTGCCTGAGCACCGGACCACCGACTTCGCCGAGGAAGAGGCACGCGTGACACGCTGCGGCACGTTCACCGTACGTTGTGTCCTGTACAGCGCCCCGTCGCGGCTGATCGGTCATCGCCTGAAGGTACGCCTCTACAGTGACCGGCTCGATTGCTATCTGTCCGGCGCGCTCGTGCATAGCACGGCAAGAGCCACGCACACGAGCAAACGGCGCGGTCGCGGCATCGACTACCGGCACTTCATCGAATCACTCAAACGCAAGCCGCAGGCCTTCAGGGGCCTCGCGTTCCGTGACGATCTGTTTCCGCGTGAAGCCTACCGGCGGACCTGGGAACGGCTCGAGGTAGCACTGACGCCGCGCAGCGCATGCAAGACCATGGTGGGGCTGCTCGAGCTGGCAGGAAACCACGGCGTCGAGGCGCAACTGGCGCAGAGGCTCGATGCATTGCTCGAACTAGGTGAACTGCCCGACCTGAAGGCGCTGTTCGATGAGTTCGCGCCGCGCCAGGCCGAGTGTCCGGTGGTTGTCGTCGACATGCCGTCCGCCGCGCTCTATGACACGTTGCTCGATGAGGAGGTGCTCGCATGAACGCCGCCTACGATGCAGGCCGTATCGCGCTGATGCTCAACGAATTGCGCCTGCCAACCATCGGCCGGTTGTGGCCGGACTTCGCCGAACGCTCAGACAAGGAAAGCTGGCAGGCCTCCCGGTTACTTGGTGCATTGCTCGAACATGAACTCGCCGAGCGGGCCAAACGCAGAATCGAGCGTCATCGCACCGAGTCGCATCTGGATCCGACCAAGACGCTCGCCACCTTCGACTTCGGCGTTGTGCCCATGGTCTCGAAGGCGCATGTGATGGCGCTGGCCACCGGCGATTCGTGGCTTGAGAAAGGCGCCACGATCCTCCTGTTCGGCCCACCCGGCGGCGGGAAAAGTCACTTGGGATCCGCCATCGGCCATGCACTCATCGACGCTGGCTACCGCGTATTGTTCACGCGCACCGGCGAAATCGTGCAGAAGCTCCAGGTCGCGCGTCAGAGTCTGCAACTGCCTTCGGCGCTCGCGAAGCTCGACCGGTTCGACCTGATCATCCTCGATGACCTGTCGTATGTGCGAAAGGACCAGGCGGAAACCAGCGTGCTGTTCGAGCTGATCGCCGAGCGGTATGAGCGCAAAAGTCTTCTGATAACGGCCAATCAGCCGTTCTCGGGCTGGAATGATGT
>NZ_JARESV010000071.1:0-30469 GCF_046026985.1 Paraburkholderia sp. RL18-101-BIB-B | reverse complement strand
AATCAAGAGACGGCTCGCGGTTTGGTACCGCGAAATCAAATCGCTGGAAGATGAAATATGGAAAAACAGGCAACCGACCCGGGACCAGATTACCCAATGGCGCGATGAAATCGAGGACATCGATGCACACGCCAGTCAGATACGGATACCGCAGCGCTATTTTCAGGATGTGTACGCGCTCAAACAGGCGATCAGTGTCGTCAGGGATCGGATTTCCCGAATTGCAGGAAACATCAAGTAATAGCCAACTTGCCTTTAGCAGGCACTCGGTGTCTACCCGGCAATGCCGTGGAGTCCTCTCGTATCTGGCCGAAGGCAAATGGCGCGACGTGCCATTGGCAAGGCCGTGTTGCACTCGCAGGCGCCGCGGCCTCTTCAGCGGTCGAACCAGCGGTACTGCAGCGTCAAGGCGATGGACGTGAAGTTGCCCCCGGCGCGCGTGACAAGACCGTGCGAATACGCGAGCTTCGTCGACCAGCCTCGTGCGATCGGCAAGGAAAAGGTGACACCGTAACGCACGTTGGCCTGGCGATCCTCACCCGGCACATCGTTGACCGACGTTCGGCCTCCAGCGGCGTATCCGAAGTCGGCTGCGATCCAGAGTCCGGGGCGGAAGGTATAGCCGCTGTGCAATTGGAACGCCATCAAGGGGGCTTGAGAGCGCTGATTGCCGCCGAAGAAGTTATTGTTGCTCGTGAAGAACCACACTCCCGCGGACCCATCGACAAACCAGTCGCCCAAAGGCTGAGATACGCCGATTTCAGGTTTGAACGAGTACCGGTTCGCGCCGACATTCACGAGCCGGGAGCCGACGTATTGGCCGCTGGGCACGACTATCGTGAGGCTCGTGCCGACCGAAGTGGTCGACTGTGGCCTGATGAACGCCTCGACGGGCAAAGGCGGATTACCGAAAAGATTGAAGGCGAAGCGCAGCCGGATGTCGCCAAGGCCGGCGCGATGCACTTGCGTCGGTGCATCGATCACATTTCCACTGACATTGCCGCGCGCAAAAGGCGCTGCGATCCCGAACGATGCGGTGTGCCCCACGAGGCTAAAAGTCGAGACATAACCAAGCGAGTAGATGTTGAACCGAGCCTGCACGCCTGAGATCGGTAACGAAGAATCGGTCAGCACGTCGCCTGAAAGATAGGCCCAGTTTGCGATCAGGAAGTGGGTGCCGATGGGCGACGGAGAATAGGTGCGTGGTTCGAGTTCCTGAGCGCACGTGGCGGTGACTGAAAACAGAAGTCCGAGTGCGCTGTATTGGATTGGCGCCCAACGGCATGGACGACGTCTCATTGTCGACCCTGGGCTCGCGATCACGCGTGGAAATGAACGCGCGCCCGCACCTGAAGTATATGAGAGAGCATAGGCAACGAGCCTACCTGTCGCCCTCCGACGGAGGAATAGGACCTTGGTCCGATTGGCAGATATTGGAAGTCGCCACACCATGAAAATAAAAATCGGATAGTGCGGCTTGATGCAATCGCGCTCCCATGTGGCATTGCGGCAAAGGCTGCGGCGAGTGCTCCGCCGTTGCGCCAAAACCTGTTTGCATGCGCGAAAAAGCGTACCACCCGACTGTCGGGGAAGCATGTTGGCGGCGGCGCGAAAAGAGCGCGCGAACCGCGCTCGTTGCCACGGGGCTACGCTCGCCTCGTGCACCTTTCAGGAGTCGCCGAATGGACGCAAGAACGCAGTTGTCCCGCAGTCAGGACATTGCCGCGAAAATCTCCCGCGTGCTGCAAAGGCGTACCCAGGTCGCGCAGGAGAATTTGAGTGAACGACTAGGCGATGCGCTTGGCCGCGATCAGGATGACATTCGCTCGCAGGGTGCTATTCCGGCGTCATTTGATCCACTGCATACGTGGCAATACGTCACCGACGTCGCGCAGCGCTCGCTTCTCTTCTGGGACACGCTATACCAGCGCGGAACCGAGTTTGTCGAACGAAGTGCCGGTAGTCCGACGCCGGTGCTGCATTTCGAGTATGACATCGTGCTCGACGGTCGCAAGTTCAAGCGACCGGTCAACTATGCGTTGCTGCAGCTTCGTCCACCCGCAGGTGTGGATATCGACGTGAAGAAGCGTCCCTATTTGATCATTGATCCACGTGCCGGACACGGTCCCGGCATTGGCGGTTTCAAGGACGACTCGCAGGCAGGCGTCGCGCTTCGCGCGGGACATCCTGTTTTTTTCGTGGTGTTCTTTCGCGATCCCGAGCCCGGCCAGACGATGCTCGACGTTTGCAGCGCCGAGCAGCAGTTCGTAAGAAAGGTTCGCTCGCTGCATCCGGAGAGTCCAAAGCCGGCGGTCATCGGTAACTGCCAGGGAGGCTGGGCGGCAATGATGCTTGCGAGTTCCGATCCGGACGAGACCGGTCCCATCGTCATCAACGGTGCACCGATGTCGTACTGGAGCGGCGCCTGGAGCGAAGGCGAGGGCGACAATCCGATGCGCTACGCCGGCGGCCTTCTCGGGGGCTCGTGGCTCGCATCGTATGCGGCGGATCTGGGCAACGGCAAATTCGACGGGGCCCATCTGGTGCAGAACTTCGAGAATCTGAACCCAGCCAACACGTTCTGGGAAAAGTATTACCACCTGTTCGCGAATATCGATACCGAGCCGGCGCGTTTTCTGGAATTCGAGCGTTGGTGGGGAAGCTATTACCTGATGAATCGCGAGGAGATCGAGTGGATCACGCGCAATCTGTTCGTCGGCAACAAGCTCTGGTCGGGGGGAGTAAGCAGCGGTCACGGCGAGCCGTTCGATCTGCGCAAGATCCGTTCGCCGATCGTGCTGTTCGCTTCGATGGGCGATAACATCACGCCCCCTCAACAAGCGTTCAACTGGGTCGTGGACCTCTACAGAAGCACGGAAGAGATCAAGTCGCGAGGGCAGGTGATCGTTGGCCTGATGCATGAGGATATTGGCCATCTCGGCATCTTCGTCTCCGGAAGGGTCGCAAAGAAAGAGCATAAGCAGATCGTTTCCGTGCTGGAGACGATCGAAACGTTTCCGCCGGGCCTCTACGGCATGTCGATCAACGAAGTCAAAGGCGGGTCCGGGGAGACGGAATACGAAGTCGAATTCCGTGAATGCCGACTCGAGGACATCTCCGCGCATTTCAACCGATTCGGGCGCGTGGACGAAAAGCCGTTCGAGGCGGTGGCCGCGCTGTCGGAGTTGAATCAGCGAGTCTACGAACTTGTCGGGCAACCCGTGGTGCAGGCGATGTCCAACGAGACGAGCGCCCGCATGTTGCGCGAGTTTCATCCACTCCGGCTTCAGCGCTGGGCGTTGTCTGGAATGAATCCCTGGCTCGGATGGTTGCACCCGGCCGCGCAGGCGGTCAGAGAGAGTCGCCAACCGGCCGCCGCGGACAACCCTTGGCGCAAGCTTGAAGAGACCGGATCGGAAATCATCGGCGCGTCGCTCGACTACTACCGTGCGATGCGCGATGCGGCGACCGAGGCCGGTTTCTTCGGCATCTACGCGAACATGTATTCAATGTTTCTTGCCGACCGTTCACCCGACGGCGCCAATGTGGAAACGCTCACAACCGGTCCTCGCGACACGCCGTTCGTGCAGGCAGCGTTGCAGTCGATCAGCGAAGGCGGCTACACGGAGGCGCTGGCGCGCGCGGCGTTCCTTCTCGCACGCAAGGGTGCGTCTTTGCCGCTGGCGCGACTGGAGATGCGCAAGGAACTGGCTGAAATCTATACGGACTATCTGCCGGACATCAGTGCGGACCAATGGCGGCGCATACGAGGTGTCCAGGAGATCATCGCGCGTTACGAACCCGAAGCGGCCATTGCGACACTGCCGACGTTGCTCACCCGCGTCGAGGACCGTGAGCGCTTCCTGGAACTGCTTGGAAAGCTCATGGCGGACGAACGCGTGTTGAATTCGGCGCCCGACGACGAACAACTGGCGGCGCTCGAACGCATCCGCGCCGTGCTCGTATCGCGCGTCGGTCGCAAGCGTCAGGGATCCTTGCCCGACCGGGTTCGCACATGACCCGTGTTGCAATGCAGAACCACGAGGGAAACGTCGATGGAACCCAGACATGCGAAGTATGAGCGCCTGATCGAGTACTGCAGGAATTTGCCGCCACTGCCGACCGCAGTGGTGCATCCGTGCGACCACAGCTCGCTCGCAGGCGCCGTGGAGGCGGCCGGAATGGGCTTGATAGCGCCGCTGCTGGTCGGACCGCGCGCGCGTATCGAGTCGCTCGCCGAGGAGCATGGCATCAAGATATCCGAATTTACAATCGTCGATGCGCCGCATAGCCATGCCGCGGCCGCCGCAGCGGTGCAACTCGTGCGGGAAGGCAAGGCAGAGGCATTGATGAAAGGCAGTCTGCACACAGACGAGTTGATGGCGGAGGTGATCCGGCGCGATGCCGGCATGCGCAGCGCGCGACGCATCAGTCACTGTTTCGTCATGGACGTGCCGGAGTACGAACATGCGCTGATCATCACCGACGCCGCTATCAATATCGCGCCGACGCTGGAGGAGAAGGTCGATATTCTGCAGAACGCAATCGATCTTGGACACGCGTTGCTGTTTGACGAGGTGCGTGTAGCGATCCTGTCCGCAACCGAATCGGTCAATCCAAAAATCCCGTCGACGATCGAAGCGGCGGCGCTTTGCAAAATGGTGGACCGGCGCCAGATTACCGGCGCGCTGGTCGACGGCCCGCTCGCGCTCGATAACGCGATCAATGTCGAAGCCATGCGAATCAAACAGATCGATTCTCCGGTCGCCGGCCGGGCCAACGTGCTAATGGTGCCGGACCTCGAGTCCGGCAATATGCTCGCGAAAAGCCTGTCCTTTCTTGCTGGAGCAGATGCGGCGGGCATCGTTCTCGGTGCGCGCGTACCGATCATTCTGACCAGCCGCGCCGACTCCGTCACCACGCGTCTCGCGTCGTGTGCGGTTGCCGCGCTGGTGGCGAAAGCGCGGCGCGAGGCCGGCAAGGTAATCGGGTGACGATATGGCCGATGTGATCCTGGTCTTGAATGCGGGCTCGTCCAGCTTGAAGTTCAGTGCATTCGACGCGCAAACGCCTCGCCTCGACCTGGTCCTGCACGGTCAGGTCGAAGCGCTGTACACGAACCCTCGTTTTTGCTCGACGGGTAAGGACGGCGACGTGGATACCGAGGAATGGGGCACCGACTACCAACTGGGTCATCTTGGCGCAATCGAGTATCTCGCAGGTTTTCTGCGCAGCCATGGCGAGGGGCATCGCCTGATTGCGGTCGGTCATCGGGTCGTGCACGGCGGCCAGCGATTTTCCAGGGCGGTCATGGCGACGCCCGACGTGATCGACGAACTGGAATGCCTCAGCCCGCTTGCACCGCTGCATCAGACGCATAACCTCAAACCGATTCGGATCATCGCGCAATTGCGCCCCGAGATTCCGCAAGTTGCCTGCTTCGACACCATGTTTCACAACACGCAGACGGAAACCTCGAAGGCATACGCACTGCCTGCGTCGATTGCGGAGCGGGGCGTGCGCCGGTACGGTTTTCACGGGCTATCGTACGAATACATCGCCAGCGTGCTGCCGGAGGTCGCGCCGGCCGCTGCGGGCGGGCGTATCGTCGTGGCGCATCTCGGCAACGGTGCCAGCATGTGCGCAATGGTCGCGGGAAAGAGCGTTGCCAGCACGATGGGATTCACGGCCGTGGATGGGCTGCCTATGGGCACCCGTTGCGGAAGCCTCGACCCCGGCGTCATCCTGTATCTGCTCGACGAACTGAAGATGGATTCGCAGGAAATCGCAGACCTGATATACAAGCGCTCAGGTCTGCTCGGCATGTCGGGTGTCTCGAGCGACATGCGCACATTGTTGGCGAGCACCGATCCGCATGCGCGCTTTGCGCTCGACGTCTACACGTACCGGATTGCGCGCGAACTCGGCAGTCTTGCCGCGGCTATGCAGGGTATCGACGGCCTTGTGTTCACGGCCGGCGTCGGCGAGCACGCGGCGGCGATTCGCGAACGGGTGGTGCGTGACGCGGCGTGGCTAGGAGCCGAACTGGACGACGCGGCCAATCAGGCCGGCGGCCCGTTGATCAGCCGTCCTTCGAGCAAGGTATCGGTGTGGGCCATTCCAACCAACGAGGAACTCATGATCGCCCGGCATACGCAGTCTGTTACCGGTGCTTCGGCGTTGTGAAGCTAACTGGCGGACCACGGAAACCCGGGCAAGCATCGCGAACATTGTCCATCGCAGGCTTTCTATGAAGGAGTTCCACCATGCCGATCGAACAACCGCGGTTGATCCTGAAGGAGGCGAGAGCGCTGGTCACGGGCGTCGCCAACGAGCATTCGATTGCGTACGGTTGTGCAAAGGCATTTCATGAGCTCGGGGCCAGTCTCGCGCTCACCTACGCGAACGACAAGGCCAAGCCTTACGTGGAACCGCTTGCACAGGCGCTCAACGCAGAGATTTTCATGCCGCTCGACGTGACGCATGACGGCGAACTGGAGGCCGTCTTCGAGCAGGTCGACAAGGTGTGGGGGAATCTGGATATCCTCGTTCACGCCGTGGCATGGGCGCCGCAAAAGGACTTGCATGGCGGACTGCTGCAATCCTCGCGCGACGGCTTCCTGAGCGCAATGGACATTTCCTGCCATTCGTTCGTACGCATGGCGCGCCTTGCCGCGCCGTTAATGAAAGACGGCGGAACCATGCTGACCATGAGCTACTACGGCGCGAACAAAGTCGTGCCAAACTACAGCGTGATGGGGCCGGTCAAGGCGGCCCTCGAAGCCTGTACGCGATATCTGGCATTTGAGCTGGGGCCAAAGGGCATACGGGTGCATACCATTTCTCCCGGCCCGCTCAAGACACGCGCAGCTTCGGGCCTGAAGGATTTCGAGTTGCTGCTCAACGAGGCCGTACATCGTGCGCCGCTGGGCGAAGTGGTCGACATCATGGACGTGGGCTACACCTGCGCGTTTCTGGCCACGCCGTATGCGCGACGGCTCTCCGGCTCCACGTTGTATATCGACGGCGGACTGAACATCATGGCCTAGGGCAACTGGCAAGGAGCGACCATCATGGCTGAACTGCTGCTTGGAAATGTGGAAGAAACCGTCTCTGATGAGGAAATCAGCGAGTTCTTGATAAGGTACGGATTTCCTCAGTGCAGTGAGATCCGCCGTATAGCCGGTGCGGGCTCGCGGCCGGCGGCGTTGGTGATCTTCAACGATGTGACTGCCGACGGCCTGCGAAAACTGCAGACGCGTGTCCACAACATGTACTGGAAGAACCGCACGATCACCGCGCTGCTTCTTCCTGAGCGTGACGAATCATAGATATCGGCTGGAGCGGAACATGGGTCTGCTGTCGTGGTTGTTGACCGGAAAACGCACACCTGAAGAAGGCGATGTCCAGCAGACGAAGGAAATCGTTGATCGGATCGTCAAGCTCAGTCCGCAATTGCGTCTCGCGCGTGACTACGAGGCACGTATGGCGCCCGCAGTGCGCAAAGCGATCGATTATCTGACGCGCCTCGCGGAAGAGGTGCCCCCCGCGTGTGAAGCAAGCGCGGCTGCCTGGACAACGGATCCGTACATTCACGCTTTTTTTGCCGCGCCTGATGATGTTTGCGCGGTCTTTAGCCACTCGGAGGCAGTGCGCGCCTACTTCCGCGATCACCCTGAGGCGGAGGAAGCCTTCGCCGTGCTCGGAATGGCCATCATGGAAAAGAGCATTCTCGGCGTGGCGCAACATGGGGCAACGATCCGGACCGACGTCGTGCAGACGACGGTCAGCTTTAGCGATCATCAGGTGCGCGTTTGCGGTGTGTCGGAAGCAGCGCTTCGGCGGGAAATCGTGCTGCGGGTCGTCGACCAGCTTGCGCTCGAGGGAATCAGCAAAATCGAGGCGGACGAGTCACGGCGTGGTTCGCTCGAACAGGAGCGGGCGCTGCTCAGGACACGTCTTGCACTGCTCGAACGGCAGGGGGCCGGGGTGCGCTCGCTGCTGGGCAGCGAAGCGTCGTGCAACCCAGCGGAAGCCATGCGCCTGCAGGCGCGCATCGAAGAGAACAATCAGGCTCTGGCGAGTCTGGGCCTGAAGACCGAAGCGCTGGAGCGAGAACTGGATGTGATTTGCGGCGTGCTGTCGTCACCGGACTCGCATTTCTACATCTTGAAGAAGACATTCCGGCTGGACCGGTTGAACGTCATCGTGGAGGAAGTGGGCATCCGCCCGGCAGAAGAAATAGAGTTTCGGATAGCCCGTTTGCCTGCGAGTCCGGAGACGATGCGCGCCTACGCGATGGTGCGCTTTCAGCGTAGCAACCTTCTGCCGGTCCGCAGCATGTTGACGGAAGCCGGGCGGTTGCTGATTTGACGGAAGGCCTCTCATGCCCCGTGCCGGGTAGCTGGCACAGAGGGTGGCTCCGTCTGTGCGAACCCCGTGTTGGTGAGAGCCACGAGCGTCGCCACGATGGTGAGCTTGCTGTCTCTCATGCTGCTGTCCTTTGACGCATACGCGCATCGTGTTTTGCGGCCTGATTGGCCGCCTTTTCCTTCATGACGGACGCGCGTCGCGTTGCCCTTACGATGCCGCTCACTTGATCGTGTAGCCACGACCTTCCATGCAAGCAGCGTAGGCACGGTTGAAGGTGTCCATGGCGCCTTGCGACTGCGACTGCGCCGATGCCGACGCAGCGCGCCGGTTTTGCCGGGCGCGTGAGCCGCCGACCATCGTTCCGGCCGTGGCGCCGACCGCCGCGCCTTTTCCTGCGTCACCGGCTATGGCTCCGATCACCGCTCCGCCTGCCGCGCCACGCGCCGCGCCTTGAACGCGTTCGCCTCCGCCCACTGCCGGTCCAGAAGGCGGCGGCGGGGCGTTGGCCACGGCAGTTGGATCGACTCCGGTGTTAGTCTTGGCCCACGAATAACATGCTCCGTCGTCCTGCTGCTGTTTTTGCTGGCTTTGACCCTTGGCGGGATAAGCGATTGGCTTTCCCTGCGCGGCGACGTCAACTGATATCAATGCGGCTAAAGTGGCAAAAACGCAGTACTTCGTTAACGTATTCACGGCAGCTCCTTGCTTGAGCCCACGCTAATGCAGGTCACCGGTCACCGGTCACCTGAATGCGAGCCCGTAACCGACACCGTCATGGCAATTCTGCCGGGATCTCGCGCTGGGCGATGTGTGTGCAACAACGGCAGGTTGGCTTTTATCATTGCGTTCCCGTCATACCGCGCGCAATCGGACTAAGGTCGTATTTTTGCCGTTCGGCGCCTCGTCAGTCTCTGAGATCGATGATCTAAGACCAAGGTCCGATTGGTATCGCACTGGCTCACCTATAAGCTGCAATGGCGGCTGGCGATCCGCCGCGCTGGGCCTCGATCGCCGCACTAACGGCCGTGCTGATAGCTGGCATGTGCCTCATTGCGTGGTTGCTGCGTCTCAGTTCATTGGTCAATTTCACCGGCGAGACACGTGCGCGAGATAGTCTGGCTGAAGATCCGCTCCACCGCTGAGCCGGTCAGACTCCTGATCTTTACCTGTCCGCGTCGCCCGTTGTCGATCTGGCGGGCGCGCGAATGCTCAAGACGTTGCATGAAGCACTTCAGACAGCCGCGATAGAGATGAAAGTGGTCGCCGCGCACGGAGACGTGCGAGATATGCTTCGCGCCGAGGGTCTCGAAGATCGCCTCGGTCTCATCGATCGGTGCAACTAGGTCGCGGACTTCGTCGACGAATTCCATTCACGAAAAGTATGACCGACGGAACCGATGCAGCCGCTCACATCAACGGATAGAGCAGGCAGCGGTTGGATGAGGCCGCGAGGCCGTGTCTCTCAGCGCATCTGCATGACGCTATCGCTGTTTTTGTCGTGCCAGCGCCGAGGGCAATGCTATTGCTTTCCGGATCCGCTATTGAGGGAGATACACCGATGCCCGCCCAATCTCGCGTTGCGATACACGTTCTACCGCACTGGTTGATAGGTGTGGCTCTGCTGGCCGGAGCGACTGTCGGCTACGCTGGAAACCTGAACTTCCTGAAAGATACGCCGATCAGTTACATGAGGGAAGCTGACCGGAAAGCACTTAACGACGCCGCGCAGACCGCGCTTGAGACAAAGAAGGATGGTGAAACGTTGGAATGGAACAACGCGGGCACCGGCAACCCCGTATCCATCAAGGGCACGGTGACTCCGCACGATACCTCGCACAAGGGCGATCGAACCTGTCGGACGACGACGCTCGTGGCTATCGCAAAGGGCCAGACGCAAAGCTGGATGCCCACCGTTTGTAAGCACGGCAACGGCCTCTGGAAGATACTGAGGCAATGAGCTGGCGGAGGCGTCCCCCGCCGCGGGGGAATTCAATGAACCGGGTGCGACTGCCAAGTCACGAACTCGCTATCGAAGTCGGCAACTGGTATGTCGAACGAGCAAGAACCTGAGGTGAAGGCGAGTCGCACCCGATGCTTCATTTCGTTCTGGTAAATCCACTTGCAGAGGGTCTCGCCTGAACAGCCGGACCAGGCTGCAATCAATGCGCTCGCCTTCCATTGCGATGATGCCCAGCCCGCTATGCGTGAATCATTCGGAGCGCCGTTGCCGTGCTTCGGGCGAATATCCGGTGACTTCTTTCTGTCATTTTCCATCACTCCATTCTCTTAAAGATCTGGAGTATTCGGAAAATCCAGGCAGGGGTATGTCTGTGAGACCAAGGTCGTATTGTTTCGTACCGCGAGAGGAATCATTGTAGTACAGGAGATACCGATTTGAGAGACGGGAATATTTCTCAATCAAGACTGGCGACCACAATTCGTTTATCAATGCACCCGCTCGCACATCGGTGTCAATGGGTGAACTGCAGACGAGGGCTACCATGGCATGGCTAGCTGGAACGTTACAGCGCTATCCCGAGATCGCGATATTCCTGTCACTCGGAATTGGGTATTGGGTCGGCGGAAAGAGCTTCAAGGGCTTCAGTCTGGGTGCCGTCACGGCGACGCTATTGGCTGCCATCGCAATCGGGCAGCTTCACATCACCGTATCGCCCAACGTCAAGTCGGTGTTCTTCCTGATGTTCCTGTTCGCCGTGGGCTATGGGGTGGGGCCGCAGTTTGTGCGCGGCATTGCCAAAGACGGCTTGCCGCAGGCACTGTTTGCTGTGGTGCAATGTCTGCTGTGTCTAGGCGCGGCGGTTATCGCGGCCAGACTGGCCGGCTACGACATCGGATCGGCGGCCGGACTCTTCGCCGGCTCGCAGACCATCTCCGCGTCGATGGGGCTTGCGACGGATGCCATCAATCGGCTTGCGTTACCACCCGATCAGGCGAAAGCACTGCTGGACGCGATGCCGACCGCCTACGCCATTTCTTACATTTTTGGCACGATCGGCTCCGCGGTGATCCTCGCGACTCTCGGGCCGAAGCTGTTGCGCATTGACCTGGTTGCGGCATGCAAGGAGTACGAGGCCAGTCTGGGCGGTACGAAAGAAATGGGTGGTGCAGACCAGGCCTGGCACCGGTACGAACTGCGTGCCTATCGGGTCTTGCCGGGAAGCCCGGCTTGCGGCAAGACCGTCAGTGAGCTCGAAGCGCTCCAGCCGAAAGGGATGCGCCTGTATATCGAACGGATCAGGCGTGGGGGCACCGTCTCCGAAGCCACGCTCGATCAGGTGCTGCAGGCCGACGATGTGGTGGCGATAGCCGGTCCTCGGGACCAGCTCGTCGCGGTGTTCGGGGCAAGCGGCACGAGTGACGAGACAGGCGGTGAGCTGGTCGCCGTTCGCAAGGCGAGGGCCACGGAAGTAGACGACCCCGAGCTTCTGGCAGTCCCCGCGGAGGGCGTGGACGTTTATGTCACGAGCAAGGAAGTGGACGGCAAGACGTTGCAGGAACTTGCAAACTCGCCGCTTGCGCGCGGCATTTATCTGAGGAAGATCAAACGGGGCCCCACGGAAACTCAAATACCTATTCTACCGAGTACGGAGTTGCATCGCGGCGACACGATAACGATCGTCGGACGCACGCAGGATACGACCGCCGCGGCGAAAGTACTCGGCGTACTCGACCGGGCCACCAACCTGACAGACGTTGCGTTTGTCAGCCTGGCGATTACCGTCGGCGCGATGGTGGGTGCGATCGTCATCGATGTCGCGGGCATTCCAATCACGCTGTCGACCGCGGGCGGCGCACTGATTGCCGGTCTGATATTCGGCTGGCTGCGGGCAATCCATCCGACCTTCGGCCGCATCCCGGAACCCACGGTATGGTTCATGAATTCGGTCGGCCTCAACGTGTTCATTGCCGTGATCGGCCTCACAGCGGGACCGGGATTCGTCTCCGGATTGCAGCACCTCGGCATCGGTCTGTTCTTGTGGGGCATCTTCGCTACCACTGTTCCTCTGATCCTCGGCATGTTCATCGCTCGCTACGTGTTCCATTTTCATCCGGCCATCCTGCTCGGTGTGTGTGCCGGAGCGAGAACAACGACCGCGGCATTGGGGATGATCTGTGACTCGGCAAAAAGCCAGATCCCGGGACTCGGATATACCGTGACTTACGCGGTGGGCAATACGCTTCTGACCATCTGGGGCATGGTGATCGTGATGATCCTGTCCTAGCCCGGTGCGTCGTGACTGGCGACGCCTATCCCGGAAACTTCATCGTGGAGACAGCAAATGGCAAAGCGGGACAAAGCTGAATCGGATGAGGCCGCGAAGCTGGCGGCGCTCAGTCCGTTCGAATTGAAAGATGAGTTGATCAAGGCAGCGGGTGGCGGCGCAGTGGAGCGAGCCGCGAACCTTGCGATGCTCAATGCCGGTCGCGGTAATCCTAATTTTCTCGCGACGATTCCACGTCATGGCTTCTGGCAACTCGGTCTGTTTGCGATGCGTGAAGCGGAGCGTTCGTTCGCGTACATGCCGGAAGGCATCGGCGGTTTTCCGAAGCGCGACGGACTCGTCGAGCGCTTCGAACTGTTCCTGCGCGGGAACAAGGGCGTGCCGGGCATCGACTTCCTGGCTAGCGCCGTATCCTATGTGCGCGATCAGCTCGGACTGTCGGCCGGCGACTTCCTGTATGAGATGTGCGAGGGCATTCTGGCGTCGAACTATCCTGTGCCCGACCGGATGCTGAAGCTGTCGGAGCAAATCGTCGGCCAGTATCTGCGTCGTGAGATGATCGGTGACCATCCGTTCATCGGCGAGTTCGACATTTTTGCGGTCGAAGGTGGCACCGCGGCGATGACCTATATATTCAACACGATGCGCGAGAACCGGTTGATCAAGCCGGGCGATACGATCGCGCTTGGCATGCCCATCTTTACGCCCTACATCGAAATTCCGACCCTGAACGACTATCAGCTAACCGTCGTCAATGTGAATGCCGATGTGGAGAAGAACTGGCAGTACTCGAAGAAAGAACTCGACAAGCTTCGCGATCCAAAGGTGAAGGCGTTCTTCCTCGTCAATCCGAGCAATCCGCCGTCCGTGCGAATCAACGACGAGAGTCTCGAATACATTGCCGAAATCGTGAAGGAGCGGCCTGATCTGATTCTGCTGACCGACGACGTGTACGGCACGTTCGCCGACGGTTTTGCGTCGCTGTTCGCGCTCGCGCCGAGAAACACCATCCTTGTGTACTCGTACTCGAAGTACTTCGGCGCAACCGGCTGGCGTCTGGGCACGATCGTCACGCACCGCGACAACATTCTCGACAAGTTGATCGCCGACCTGCCTAAAGACGCAAGGAAGGAACTGCACAAGCGTTATGAATCGATCACGACCGAGCCGGACAAGCTCAAGTTCATCGACCGCCTGGTCGCCGATAGCCGAACGGTCGCACTGAACCACACGGCGGGCCTATCGACGCCGCAGCAGGTGCAGATGGTGCTGTTCTCGCTGTTCTCGCTGATGGACACGCCTGACGCATACAAGAATGCGCTGAAACGGCTGATCCGCAGCCGGAAACGGGCGCTGTATGAAGAAATCGGTATTTCGTTCGACGACAACGACAAGAACCAGGTCGACTACTACACAATCCTCGACATGGAGTTTCTTGGCGAGCGCGCGTACGGACGCGATTTTGTCGAGTGGCTCATGAAGAATACGGAACCAACCGAATTGCTCTTCAGGCTGGCGCGCGAAGCGCGCGTGGTCCTGCTTCCGGGGCGCGGATTCGGTACGGCTCATCCGTCCGGTCGAGTGTCGCTCGCGAACCTGAACGAGTCCGACTATCGAAAGATAGGACGCGCCATTCGCGCGCTGCTTGCCGACTATGTCGAACGCTACAACGCCTCGACCGGCAATACGCTCGACAAAAATAGGGTTCTGTAGACATCGACCTTGGACACTCCGTAGAGCCTGCCGGCCACCGCGGCTTGCGCATGGAACCTCTTTTCAGTGAGGATTGCCAGATGAGCACGTCAATCGAAAAGATCACGCCTTATGACGAATTCAACTTCCCCATTCCGGAGAATGAATTCCCCAAAGACGGGATGTCCGCCCGCGCAGCGGCCGGAATCGTCATCAGCTCCGAGTGGACCGATGCGAACCCGATGCTGAACATGTCGTCGTTCGTTACCACGTGGGCCGAACCGGAGGCCGCGGAAACGGCGAAACGCAACATCTTCAAGAATTACATCGACCACGACATGTATCCGCAAGTGTTCGCGATGGAAACTCGCATGGTCAAGTGGTTGCATCAGCTATGGAACGGCCCCAAAGGAGTGGAGCCATACGGCACGGCGACGGTAGGCTCGTCCGAGGCCTGCATGCTGGCCGGTCTCGCACACAAGTGGAACTGGCGGAAGAAAAGGGAAGGCGAGGGCAAGGATGTGACTCGCCCCAACATGGTGACCGGCGGAAACGTGCAAATCGTGTGGAAAAAGTTTCTTCGCTACTTCGATGTCGAACCGCGCATCGTGCCGTTGAGTCCAGGCAACTACCGGTTGACGGCGGAGAGTCTCGACAAGTACGTCGACGAAAACACCATCGCTGTCGTCGCCATCGCGGGACAGACATTCACTGGCGAGGACGACGATATCCAGGGCATTCATGACTGGCTCGACGACTATGAGAAACGGACTGGCATTTCGATTCCGATGCACATCGACGGAGCATCGGGCGGATTCGTCAATCCATTCCTCTATCCCGACTACAAATGGGACTTCCGGCTGCCGCGCGTGCAGTCTATCAATGCGTCGGGGCATAAATATGGCCTGGTTCCTCCCGGCCTCGGTTGGGTCGTCTTTCGCGAACGAAAGGTGTTCAACGAAGAACTTGTTTTCTATGTCAACTATCTGGGCGGCGAAATGCCGACCGCGACATTGAACTTCAGTCGCAACGCCTTTCAGGTGGCCGTGCAGTACTACATGTTCATCCGCCACGGCTTCGAAGGCTACAGAAGAATCATGCAGCATACGTTGGACAATGCGATCGCGTTGCGGCGAATTCTTGTCGATAGCGGGTACTTCAACGTCATGAACGAGGCGCAGCGGATTCCTGTGGTTGCGGTGACACTCGCTAGCAAGATCAAGAATTTCAATGAATTCGACGTGTCGAACAAGGTGCGTGAGAAAGGCTGGGTACTCGCTGCCTACACCATGCCGCCCAATGCCGAGACGGTCACGAGCCTGCGGGTCGTGGTGAGGCCGCACATCAATCGCAATGTGGCGGAACTACTCGCCGGCGACATCGTCAGTGCCTGCAAATACCTCGAGAAAAATGGCGGAAACGCTCCACCGCCGACGCTGCACGCACATCCCTCGGGAACGGCGGCGCCGACCAAATGCTGAGGATGGCAAACGATGCAGCCGGGAGAACTCACTATGGCGCGCGCAGAAAGCAGGATCGTCCTGGCGGTGATTGCTGTATTCGTAGCGCTGGGTGGAATTGCGTCGTCGATCCGAGGCTTGCTTTACGAGAGCCCGGCTCTTGTTCATATCGGGGCGTATGCGATGGTGCTCGGCGTCGCCTGCTTCGTGCTGCTGCTCCGTCCGGGTAAGGGAGCCGGCAAGTAAGGTGAGAGGACCTAGTGTCGGCCCGTACGGCCTGGCGCGTCGCGCTCGGTTGTCAGAGCGCCGGATCGAACGGGATCGAAGGATGGAGCGGCGAGACTCACGCACCGGGGATTTACCTCGGAAACACAATGGAGGTCGATGATGAACAGACGGAATTTTGTACTAAAAGTAGCGGCTGTCAGCACCGCGGCGAGTTTGACGCTCGCGGGCTGCTCCGTGACGCCGGGCAGCGGCAAAAGCCCTGAAACCGATGCATCGAAGCGCCAGGCGATCGACGCGAGTGTTGACGGTACGTTGAGCCGGCTTTTCGCGACGATCAAGGGCTCGCACGAACTCGCAGCGAAAGCCCAAGGCATCCTTGTGTTCCCGGATGTGAAGAAGGCGGCCTTCATTGCTGGGGCAGAGTATGGCGAAGGCGCATTGCGTGTGGGTGGCACGACAGCGGGCTACTACAGCACAGCGGCTGCTTCATTTGGATTCCAGGCCGGTGCCCAGTCGACGGCAGTCATTTTCATGTTCATGACGCGGGACGCGCTCGACAAGTTCCGCAACGCGGCTGGGTGGTCGGTTGGCGGCGACGCGGCGGTGTCAATCTTGAAAGTGGGTGCGAACGGCACAATCGACACGACATCAGTCTCCTCGCAGGTCGTGGCCCTCGTGTTGACCAATGCCGGGCTGATGGCGGACGCTTCGCTCAACGGCGCCAAGGTGACAAGGCTGAATCTGTGAAAGTGAAACGCGGCCTGCCCCAGATACGCCAGCCTGCCTGACCGGTAGTGACGGGCGCGGGGCTGGCGGAGCGCCGCGCGTCCGGTGCGGACGACGTTCGGGCGTACGAATGCGCCGCGGGCCCGGTCGTCGATCAGCCCGCCACGCGGACGTAGCCGGCGGCGCATCTACCCGCACGGAAGCGGTCGCGATATCCGTCACGCCCAGCATGAACAACTCGCTGGCGATGAATCGACTATCTTTCAGAGAGATGGGTGCAGTGGCATGGTTCTGTTCCGACTACCATGGTTATGGGCGTGCCCTGGATTGTCGCCAGCAGATCATCGAGGCGACCTGCTGGGAGACAAGTTATGTTGCTCACACCGATTACCGAACGGGTGTTGTCCAGGCAATTGCTCGATGTTCTGATCCGTGCCGGACTCATTGCCGTTCTGGCTGTTTTCTGTTTCCGGATCTTCGCCCCGTTCCTCAACCTCATGGTCTGGGCGCTCGTCCTCGCGATCACGCTGTATCCGCTCCAGGTCAGACTCAGGCGTACGCTTGCCAACAAGGACGGCCTGATCGCCACTCTGATCATTCTGGTTGCGTTTGCCGTCATTCTCGTGCCGACCTATATGCTGGGCGTTGCGGTGGCCGACTCGTTGGAGAGCGTGGTGGCCGTCATCAAGAGCGGCAGCTTTCACATTCCTGCGCCGGCCGATTCGGTTGCCAGTTGGCCGCTGGTCGGGCAGAAGGTGCACGACTTCTGGCAACAGGCCTCGACGGACCTCACCGGTCTCGCGCACCGGTTCGCACCTCAGCTCAAGGAAGCCGGACTTGCATTGCTCGCCACGGTCACCGGCCTGTCGGCGGGACTGCTGATCTTTTTCGTCGCGCTGATCGTCGCGGGGATTCTGATGGCTCACGGCGAGACAGGTCATAAAAGCGCGGCGCAGATCGCTGCGCGCATCTCCGGTCCCGAGACCGGCCCGCAGATCACGGAGCTCTGTACGGCCACGATTCGCGCCGTGGCACAAGGCGTGGTGGGGATCGCGTTTATCCAGATGTTGTTGATTGGCATCGGCTTCGTGATGATGGGCATTCCCGGTGCGGGCCTGCTGGCGCTCGCCGTGCTGCTGATCGGCGTCATGCAGTTGCCGGCCACGCTGATCACGGCGCCTGTGATCGTCTTTGTCATCGTCACCGAGGGTGTCAGTACCACGACGATCATCTTCGCGGTCTACGTGTTCGTCGCGGGGCTCGTCGACAACGTGCTCAAGCCATTGCTACTGGGACGCGGCGTCGCCGTGCCGATGCCTGTCGTGCTGATCGGCGCGCTCGGCGGCATGGTATCGGGCGGCGTCATCGGCCTGTTCATCGGTCCAGTGATGCTTGCGGTCGGGTATCGACTGTTCTGGCGATGGGTGAAAGACCAATCCGGTCCCGAGCAGCCGAAAGAAGAGCGGCAGGCCTGATGCTGCCTGGGCCGATCGGTGGACGTGAGGCGCGTGCTGAGTTGGGCATCGAGGTTGCCGGCCGCTAGCCGCGGGTACAACAGAGCGACGGTCGGCGGCGCCATCATTTCAGATGGCTGTTGCGCCAGTTGCGCGGGGTCACGCCGAAGCGTGAATTGAACCAGTACGTGAAGGAGCCCTGCTGTGAATATCCGAGCAACGCCGAAACCCGCCCTATCGGATAGCGCGGGTTGCTCATGTAGCGCACGGCAAGTTCGCCCCGAACCTCGTCCACCAGACTCGAGAAGCTCGTATGCGCCAGTTCGAGCTGGCGCTGCATGGTGCGAACGCTCAGACGCAAATGGCGGGCAACCAGTTCGACCGTGGCCTGCTCAAGGGGCAGCAGCAGGTAGATTGCCTTGCGCACTTCCAGCGCGGTCGAATCGGCACCCGCCACGTTGAGCGAGTCGGCGAGGCTCTCGGCATAGCGCACCAGTTCCGGGTCAGCGGAGGGATTCGGGTAGTCGAGATCGGCGGCCGCACACACGAAACCGTTGAAATCGCTTCCGAACTCCAACGTGCAGCCGAAGAACCGTCGATGAAACGTCAGGTCTGCCGGCCCTTGGTGAACGAAATGGACCGAACGCGGTTTCCAGTGATTGCCGAGCAGGGCGCTGGAGTGGCGCCCGAGCACGCCGACCGCGAGTTCGATCGCCTGCTTCGTCGGAGTGCCCGGTTCGACCACCAGTTCTTCCCGGATGGTGACCGATTCACCGGCGTCCTCGACGTGCATGGCGAGGGCTTCGTTCAGCAGATGCCGGTATTGGGCCGCGGCCAGCAGCACCTCGCGAAGCGTGCGCTTATGCGCGAGCAGGACATTGATCACACCAGTACCGAACTTTTGCCGCGTCCCGGCCATCTGCAGCGCGAAAGTCGGGCACGACGCCTTTTCGGCCGTCAGTTCCAGCAGCCGGCACGCGGCTGCTGCCGGAATGCGATCGTCCGGATTCGCAAGCGCCGCGGTATCGATCCCGACCTGCTTCGCCAGCTCGACCGGGTTCAGACCGACCCGCCGCGTCACATCGAAATAGCCGCTCATGGCTACCGCGCGCAACATCGTTTCCATCGCTATGTCTCCGCTCACCTGTCGCCGGCAGCGTCCCTGTGCCCGTGTCCATGTCTGCTGATTAGATGCCTGCCGCACGTACCGGTGTTAACGCGTAGTGGCATGAATTCCGAAAAGAATGGCGCCGTATCGTAAAAGTGTAGCGCAGGATTGCCGTATCGTGCATCTCAACGGTTCATCATGTTCCGACCAGTTGTCAAGCGGCCAGCCGTGTCGCGAGCGTCGGAATACCCGTCACCCTATTGGAGAACACGATGCAATTCCTCGACGATTCGCTGCACCCCGAGAACCAGGACAAGGTTGTGATCACAACCGCTCCGTACGGCCCGGAATGGATGCCGGAGGACTTTCCTGAAGACATTCCGGTGACGATGGAAGAGCAGATCCAGAAGGCCGTCGACTGCTACAACGCCGGCGCGACCGTCCTGCACCTGCACGTGCGCGAACTGGATGGCAAAGGCTCGAAGCGCCTTTCGAAATTCAACGAGCTCATCGCCGGCGTGCGAGCGGCTGTGCCGGACATGATCATCCAGGTGGGCGGCTCGATCTCGTTTGCACCGGAAGACGACGGCCAGGCGGCGAAGTGGCTTTCCGACGACACGCGTCACATGCTGGCCGATCTCGACCCGAAGCCCGATCAGGTGACGGTCGCGATCAACACCACGCAGATGAACATCATGGAGTTGCTCTATCCGGAGTACTTGGAAGGCACCTCGTTGTCCAACCCTGCGTTCATGGCCGCTTATAGCGAGATGACGGTTCCCGCCGGCCCGGCATGGGTCGAGGAGCACCTGCGCCGCCTGCAGGCTTCGGGTATCCAGCCGCACTTCCAGCTCACGGGCATCCATGCGCTGGAGACACTCGATCGCCTGGTGCGCAAGGGCATCTACAAGGGGCCGCTGAACCTGACGTGGATCGGTATCGGCGGTGGCTTCGACGGCCCGAACCCGTTCAACTTCTTCAACTTCGTGCACCGCGCGCCGGATGGCTGCACGCTCACGGCCGAGTCGCTGCTCAAGAACGTGTTGCCGTTCAACATGATGGCGATGGCCATGGGCCTGCATCCTCGCTGCGGGATCGAAGACACGATCATCGACGCGCACGGCAACCGGATGACGTCGGTGCAGCAGATCGAACAGTGCGTGCGTGTGGCGCGCGAACTGGGCCGCGAGATCGCCTCCGGCAAGGAAGCGCGCGACATCTACCGAATCGGCGTGCAGTACGAAACGGCCGACGAGACACTCGCGGCCAACGGCATGACACCGAATCGCAAGGCCGGCGTGAAGAACCTGCCGCTGCGCGCGGCGTAAGGGATTGGAGCGCGGCAGACGTTTCGTGGATGCCGCGTTTTAGAAGGTAAGGCCCGCCGGCATCCCGGTGAGGGCCGCGCGGTATCCATAAAGGCCGCCTTTGTCCTGCTGGGCAAAGGCGGTCACCAACGAGTTGAACACGAAGGAGACGACTCATGTTCACGCATGCCGAGCCTACGACTGGCAATATTTCGACGGCGCAAAAAGACGTGCGCGCGTATGCATGGGTGGTATTTGTTTTGACGGTCGGGTTGCTGCTCTCCGACTATATGTCGCGACAGGTCCTGAATGCGGTGTTTCCCATGCTCAAGGCCACATGGCACCTGTCCGACACGCGGCTGGGTTCGCTGAGCAGTGTGGTCGCGCTGATGGTCGGCGTGCTCACGTTTCCGCTGTCGGTGCTCGCCGACCGCTGGGGCCGCGTGAAGAGCATTGTCCTGATGGCGGCGATCTGGAGTCTCGCGACGCTCGGCTGCGCGCTTTCGACGAACTATGGCGAGATGCTGCTCGCGCGCGCCTTCGTTGGGATCGGTGAAGCCGCCTATGGCAGTGTCGGCATCGCGGTCGTCCTGAGCATCTTTCCGGCACGGCTGCGCTCCACGCTCACCGCAGCGTTCATGGCCGGCGGCGCTCTCGGTTCAGTGCTGGGCATGGCGCTGGGCGGGGCAGTCGCGGCTCACCTGGGCTGGCGCGCGGCGTTCGGCGCGATGGCGGCCTTGGGGATCATACTGGTCGTCATCTACCGGTTTGCCATCACCGAAGAGCGGCTCGCGCCGCTGCAGCCGGCAAACGCGCGCCGTCAGACACAGGGCGCCGGTATGCGCTTGAGCTTGCGCAGCTTGATGCAGGGACTCTTTTCGACCAAGTCGGTCGTGTGTGCCTACGTCGGCAGCGGCATCCATCTGCTGGTTCCGGCGGCCGTATGGGCGTGGATGCCCAGCTTCCTGAACCGCTACTACGGCATGTCCACTGGCAAGGCGGCCATGAGCGCGTCCGCGTTCGTGCTGGCCACCGCTTTCGGCATGGTGGTGTGCGGAAATCTGACCGACCGGCTCAGCAAGCATGGGCGGGAAAGGAAGTGGAGCGCTGCCGTCGCCTTCTGCCTGCTCTGCTTCGTGCTGCTGATGGTCGGTTTCCGGATGCCGCCGGGTCCGGCACAACTGATCGTGATCGGCGCCGGCATGTTTTTCTGCGCAGGCGCGACCGGCCCCTCGGGGGCGATGGTTGCGAATCTCACCCCACCGTCGATCCATGCGTCGGCGTTTGCCACCCTGACGTTGGCGAACAATCTGCTGGGGCTGGCACCCGCTGCCATCCTGACGGGCATCGTGGCCGACCGGATCGGGCTCGTCGGCGCGTTGCAACTCGTGCCGTTTGCACCCCTTGTCGCGGCGGTCGCTTTCTACATCGGCAAGCGGACCTATGGCGCCGATGTCGATCGCGTGAGTGCCCTGCGTGAACAGGCCGGGGGCTGACCCGACGGTCCTCCGCGAGCTTTAAACCTGGCGGGTGCGCCTGAGAGCAGGTCGGGCAGCCCCATCACAGGCCAAATAAATTTGCAGTTCGAGTAAAGGATAGGAGATTCGATATGGCAAAAGCAGTGCGTTTCCATGAAACCGGTGGTCCCGAAGTCTTGCACTATGAAAACGTTGAAGTGGGCGACCCCGGCCGCGGACAGGTCCGCTTGCGCCATGAGGCAGTGGGCCTGAATTTCGCCGACACCTACTTCCGCAGCGGCCTGTACCCCGTGCCGCTCCCTGCGGGCATGGGTGTCGAGGCTGCCGGTGTGGTCGAGGCAATCGGCCCCGACGTGACCAACGTCGCAGTCGGCGATCGCGTGACCTACACCGGCTTTCTCAACACACTCGGCGCGTACAGCACTGAACGCCTCGTCCCGGCGGCGCCGCTCATCAAGCTGCCGGATGCGATCTCCTGCGAAACGGCTGCCGGCATGACGATGCGAGGTCTGACCTCGTCGTACCTGATGCGCCGCATTCACGATTTCAAGGCGGGCGACACCATCCTGCTGCATGCCGCCGCCGGCGGTGTCGGCCTGATTGTGTCGCAATGGGCGAAGCTGCTGGGTCTCACCGTGATCGGCACGGTTTCGAATGAGGCCAAGGGCGAGATGGCCCGTGCGCATGGCTGCGACCACATCGTCTACTACGGACGGGAGGACGTCGCGAAGCGCGTGCGCGAACTGACCAACGGCGTCGGCGTGAACGTCGTGTTCGACAGCGTCGGCAAGGATACCTTCGAGGCGTCGCTAGATTCGCTCAGGCGCCGTGGCCTGATGGTCTGCGTCGGCACGGCGTCGGGGCCAATCCCGCCGTTCAATCCCCAGCTTCTGGCGATGAAGGGCTCGCTCTACCTGACGCGCCCCGCGCTGGCGGACTACATCGCCGACCCCGCGGAAAAGGACGAACTCGCCGGCGAACTCTTCGGGCATGTCGCCGCAGGCCGCATCAAGATCGAACTCAACCAGCGTTACGCGCTGGAGGACGCGGCGCAGGCCCACCGCGATCTTGAATCGCGCAAGACGACTGGCTCGTCAGTCTTCGTCATCTGAGGAGAACACCATGCGAGTCGAACAATTGACATGCGCCATCGGCGCCGAACTGGTCGGCGTGAATCTTGCCGACGCCGTCGACGATCACGGCCTGTTTGCGGAGATCCGTGCGGCGCTGCTCAAACACCGGGTGCTGTTTCTGCGCGACCAGGACATCTCGCGCGCCGAGCATCTTGCGTTTGCGCGCCGTTTCGGCGAGCTGGAGGACCATCCCGTCGCCGGCAGCGACCCGGAGCATCCGGGCCTCGTACGCATCTACAAGAACCCGGATCAGCCTAACGACCGGTATGAAAACGCGTGGCATGCGGATGCCACCTGGCGCGAGGCGCCGCAGTTCGGCGCTGTCCTGCGCTGCGTGGAGTGCCCGCCCGTCGGCGGCGACACGATGTGGGCAAACATGGTGCTCGCCTACGAGAACTTGCCGGACCACATCAAGGCCCAGATTGCAGATCTGCGCGCCCGCCACAGCATCGAGGCGAGCTTTGGTGCCGCGATGCCGATCGAAAAACGTCTCGCTCTTAAGGCGCAATTTCCGGATGCGGAGCATCCAGTTGTGCGCACGCACCCGGAGACCGGTGAGGAGGTGTTGTTCGTGAGTGCCTTCACCACCCATTTCACCAATTACCACACGGCGGCGCGCGTGCGCTTCGGGCAGGACGCCAATCCGGGTGCGGGTGACCTGCTGCGCTATCTCATTAGCCAGGCGTACATCCCCGAGTACCAGGTCCGCTGGCGCTGGAAGCCCAACAGCATCGCGATCTGGGATAACCGCAGCACACAGCACTACGCCGTGATGGATTACGCGCCGTGTCACCGCAAGATGGAGCGCGCCGGAATTGTCGGTGACAGGCCGTACTGATTGCATCATGACTCTCGATATGACACCAACCATCCTGATGGTGCCGGGCTTGCGCGACCATGTCGCGGAGCATTGGCAAACACTGCTGGAGCGGATGCTGCCCAAGGCCGCCTCAGTGCCGCCGCTCGAGCGCGACAAGCTCAGTCGCGCGGCGCGCGTCGCAGCGCTCGATGCCGCGCTCGCGAAAATCCATGGCCCGGTGATCCTCGTCGCGCATAGCGCGGGCGTGATGATCACGGTGCACTGGGCCCAGCAACACAGCCGCAGGATTCACGGCGCGCTGCTCGCCGCTCCTGCCGACCTGGAGACGCCGCTGCCGGCGGGCTATCCGGCCATCGATGAACTGGCCCAGAACGGCTGGCATCCGGTTCCACGCAAGCCGCTGCCGTTCCCGAGCATCGTCGGCGCGAGCCGCAACGATCCGCTCGCGCAGTTCGAACGTGCCGCGACGATGGCGAAAAACTGGGGCAGTCGTCTCGTCGACCTTGGCGAAGTCGGTCACCTGAATCCGGCCGCAGGGTTTGGTGAATGGGCGATGGCGCAGACGCTGATCAATGAGCTTGTCTGATCAGAACCGGACCTGCACAGCCAGATCGGGACGCGAGCGAGCGGGCCTTCCCGGAGCGAAACCTTCTTCGACTTCATCTGCCCGCGGTGCCTTATCGGCAAGCGCAATCCGGATGAGGCCGTGTCCCGCTCGCAGCGATGCTGGCAGTCATGGTGTTTGCAGTCCAAAGCTAGAGGAACAGGAAATGTCACGTCAGATACCGGTTGGAGTGGTCGATGAACTCGCGCCAGGCCAGCGCAAACTGGCCTTCGTCGATGGCCGCAGCATTGTCCTGTTCAACATCGACGGCACGATCCACGCCATCGACAACGCATGTCCCCACAACGGGGCCTCGGTCGCAAGCGGTCAGCTCGAGGGGTGCGTGCTGCGCTGCCCGGCGCACGGTCTGCGCTTCGACGTGCGCACCGGCTGCATGCCGGGCGTAGGCGGGTTGAGCCTGACGACGTTCCCGGTTCGGGCCGTCGACGGGAAGCTGGTCGTGAGTCTCGAGGACCCGGCCGCCGGTCCCGCGCCGGCACCGGTGGGCAATTCGGCGCCGTGATCCGGGCCGTGCGGGAACATACAGCTATTTAGGGGAACAGAATGCAAGGTTTGATGATGCAGCAACCGCTGCTGGTTGCTTCGCTGCTCATGCACGCGGAACGCCATCACGGCGACCAGGAGATCGTGTCACGACGGGTCGAAGGCGACATTCACCGGTATCGGTACCGGGATTTTGCGCAACGCGCGCGCCGCATGGCAAATGCCCTCGCAAGCCTCGGCATCGAGCCGGGCGAGCGGGTAGGGACGCTGGCGTGGAACGGCTACCGGCACATGGAGCTGTATTTCGCCGTGTCCGGGGCGGGGTCCGTATTGCATACGCTCAACCCCCGGCTCCACGTCGACCAGCTCGCGTACATCATCGAACATGCGGAAGATCGCGTTGTGTTCTTTGACCTGACGTTTCTGCCGCTGATCGAGAGCGTCGCTTCGCGGGTCAAGAGTCCGAAGGTCTTCGTTGCCATGACCGATCGCGCGCACATGCCGCGAGACCATGGGCTGCCGGCGAGGCTGCTGTGCTACGAGGATCTCGTCAACGGTCAAAGCGACGTTTTCGACTGGCCTCTGCTGGACGAAAACAGCGCGTCATCGCTGTGCTACACGTCCGGGACGACCGGCAATCCGAAGGGGGTGCTATACAGCCATCGCTCGACCCTGCTGCACACGTACGCGGCGGCGCTGCCGGATGCGCTGAACTGTTCGGCGCGCGACGCGATCCTCCCGGTCGTGCCGATGTTCCATGTCAACGCGTGGGGACTGCCGTATATCGCCTGCATGGTGGGTGCGAAGCTGGTGTTTCCGGGGCCGGCGCTGGACGGCCAATCGCTCCATGAACTGATCGAGGACGAACAGGTCACGCTTTCGGCCGGCGTGCCGACAGTCTGGCAGGGACTGCTTGCGCATGTCGACGCGATCAAGGGTTCGTTCTCGTCGATGAAGCGCACGATTATCGGCGGCGCTCCCTGCCCGACAGCGATGACGGCGGCGTTCCAGGAGCGCCATCACGTCGACGTCTTGCATGCATGGGGTATGACGGAATTGAGCCCGGTTGGCACCGTCTGCAGTTTCAAGGCACATCAGGTGTCTCTGCCCGCGGCGCAACGCTACGCGCTTCAGGCGAAGCAGGGGCGTCCGGTGTTCGGCATCGACATGAAAATCGTCGACCTGCAAGGCAACGCGTTGCCGTGGGACGACACCGCGACTGGCGACCTTCTCGTGCGCGGTCATTGGGTCACGCGGGAGTATTTCAGCAGTGACGACACACCGGCGCTGCGCGACGGCTGGTTCCCGACCGGCGACGTCGCCAGGATCGATCCCGACGGCTTCATGCAGATTACGGATCGCAGCAAGGACGTCATCAAATCCGGCGGCGAATGGATCAGTTCGACCGACATCGAAAACGTCGCGTACCTGCACCCCGAAGTCACGACGGCGGTATGCATCGCCGCGCGGCATCCGAAGTGGGACGAGCGGCCGCTGCTGCTGATCGTGAGGAAGCCGGGCAGCACGCTCGCCGCGGACGAACTGCTCACGTTCTTTGACGATCGGGTTGCGAAGTGGTGGAAGCCGGACGCCGTGTTGTTCGTCGACTCGGTTCCGCTCGGTGCCACGGGCAAGGTGCTCAAGAACCGCCTTCGGGATCAGTTCGGCGACTACTACCTGCCGGCCTGAGATACCTGCGTGGCAACAACACAGTTTCATTCGAACAACAAGTCATAAATTGCCGGGTCTACCCGGCGCGCCCCACACTCGGAGGAGACGTAATGAAATTAAAATCGTATAGCTCGGCAGTGCTGCTAGTGTTTTCCGCGGCGGCCCATTCCCAGTCGTCGGTTACGCTCTATGGCGTACTCGATACGGGACTTCTGTATCAGAGCACCTCGGCCGCAACCTTCCTGCCGAACGCGCGTAACCTGGGGCATGTCTATCAGCTCAAGGACGGTGGAATCTATTCCAGCTTCTGGGGCCTGAAGGGAAGCGAGGACATCGGCGCCGGCTACAAGATCACGTTCAAGCTGCAAGGCACGTTCAACACCACGAATGGCAGGTTCGGGCTGTCCGACACGCCCGGCACGACCGCGATCTTCAACCAGTTTGCGACAATCGGCGCAACCGGACCGTTTGGCACGTTCGACGCCGGCCGGCAGATCATCCCGATGATCTACGCCATGGCGGAAACCGACGTACGCGGCGCGCAGTATTTCGGCAGTATTCTCACTGCGTGGCTGGGCGTCAATCAGGCAGCCGGCTGGCCCGGCACCAGCACGAACGCTCCAATCGGCGCCCTCTATGACAGCAACGCGCTGGTCTACAATTCGCCGAAATTCTATGGCGCGTCGCTTGCGCTCGAGTACGCGCCGGGTGGCGTCGCGGGACAGTTCCAGGGCGGCACGCGTGAGTCGGCTGTACTCAAGTATTCGAATTACGGTCTGAACCTGTCCGCTGTGTATTACAACGGACATGACACCAATCCGTTTCCGCAGAACTTTCCGGCGGCTCCGGCCGTGCCTGCGACAGGCGAGAGCAATAACCGTTTCTATTATTTCGGTGCGATGTATACGATCAGCGGGTTTTCATTATCCGCCTCGTACGCCATCGGCAAAAACCCCGCGAAGAGCAATACCGTCGACTTCGAAATGGCGTCGGGCGGCCTCGGCTACCAGTTCAATCCGCGCTTCAAGATCACGTCCGGCTACTACTACCTGAAGGACCGGAACAATTCAGCGAATCACTCGAGCGAATTCGCAGTGGGTGCCGAATACAACCTGTCCCAAAGGACCAAGGCATACGCGCAAGTCGGCTATGTCGACAACAAGGGGACGATGAACCAGACGATCATCTATGGGAATCCGGTTGCACCGGGTGTCTCCACCACTGCGGCCATGGTCGGCATTCGCCATAGCTTCTGATCCCGTCACCTTCATGAACCGGAGTAATCTATGAAAGCAATCACACTCGCGCTGGTGGCCGCCGCATTCGTTGCGGTATCCACGACGGCGTGGTCCCAGACCGGTGAAGCAGCCAGTGCGCAAGGTGCGTCCGCGACGGCGGCATCGGGCTCCGTGGCTCCCGCGGGCAGGAAAGCGGACCGTGCCCTGCGCCGCAGGATTTATGCCGCCTTCGGGAAGGACAAGGAGATCAGCGCCGGAGACATCAGTGTCATCGCGAAAGACGGCGCGGTGACACTGAATGGCGCGGTCACGGAAGCTGCCCAGATCGGCAAGGCCGAGGCGATCGCCAGGGGCGTTCCAGGAGTGACGTCGGTGACCAACAAGCTGACGGTGAGGAAGCCGCTTGGCGGCATGTAAGCTGCAATAGCCAGGCACATGGAGTACGGCGAGGCCGAAGACAACTGGCCGCGCCGGCTTCTACCCATCAAGGGCGACACCCGATCAGGGGGCTTCGCGCAGCCATTGACTCATGACGAGATGATCGTATTTGCAAGGACTTCGTCCGAGAGGCAAAGGCACGGTTCGATTTTTTTGACGCTCGACGCGACCCTGTTTGTCGAGTAGAAATGCGTTGCACATGGCGTCCAGAACCGGCGGAAGCCTATCCTGCCATGCCTTGTTTTCACGTCTCTAGCGAAAAGAACGGGCGTCGCAGTGAATCTGCTCGCTCGTCTCGCACAAATAAGCTGCGCCGCTGAAAGCGTGGATCCTTGATCTGCCGAGCTTTGATCCAGCCATGCAGGAACTGAACTGGCGGTACGAAGCCGAATGACAAATGACGTCGACTGCGCTAATAAAACACTACCAGGTATTCGAACAGGTTCGCCGCGACTTCCTGATGGGTGCGATAGTGCGTTAGCAGGCACCCGTTCGTTCTTTAGGCTGTTAATGAAGCTGTTCATCAGTACATTTCCAACAATTACCCTTGCCGTTCATCGAGCAGCGCATCCGCTGGAAGTCGAGGCTAGCAGATTGGGTGCCTCCGTCCGAATGATGCCGCGCGCCGGGTTCAGGCCGACGCTGGACCCTCCAGCAGATTCTGCGCGGCACGCAGCTTGTGTTTCGAGTCCGTCACGACACGATAGCGACGCTTGTGGCCCGGGTCGAAGGACAAAGGCAGGCAAAGGCCGCAATAGCGAACTAATATGTTTTGGGAAACCGGTCGCAAATGTTGGAGGTCCCGATGAAGAAATCGGAAAGACGGGTTGCGATTGCGTTAGTGGGCATCGCCATCTGGCTCGGTGGTCTCTATTTCGCCATTACCGGACTGGTCTATGACCGCAGCATGGAATACCGGTACGGCGCGCTCGCCATTTTCGTTGGCGTGGCGATCGCGGTCATTGCGCTGAACCTGATTTCGATTCCCGGCTTGCCGCGCAAGAAAAAGCAGACCTAGCAATAGCAGCGTGCTCACTGCGCACCGAATGCCGGCGCAGGTGTGGTTTCGTTTTTCTTTTTCGTCTGATCGCGCGTATCGCTCTTCGCTTCACGCGTCTTTTTCTGCGCTGCCCGCCGCGTGTCCTGTATCTGCTTCGTCGCCGCGGCGCCTGTTTGTGCGTAGAACCCGCTCATATCGTTCGCCAGACGGGAGTTCTGCGCATCGCATTGCGGCGCTGCGAGCCGCTCGATACGCAACCGGATCACCCTCGCAATCCACGCATAGTAACGGGCTGTGTTGCAGTAAGAGATGACCGGTGGAATTCCAGCGATACAAAGTTGCTGCTGAGAGAATCGACGAAAACGCTGATCCCGCCGTTGGCCAAGGTATTGAAACGCTTGCACTATCCACTGGAGGTGATTCTGACGTGCGTGCGCTGGTACGTCGCCTATTCGCTGAGTCTGCGGCATCTTGAAGAAATGATGGCCGAACGTGGAACGTCGGTCGATCATTCGACCGTGCGCCCTCTGGGCGCTCAAGCTGTTGCCGGTACTGGAGAAAGCGTTTCGTCGTCGCAAGCGGCCAGTTGGAAAGAGCTGGCGAATGGATGAGACGTACATACGCGTCAAGGGCGACTGGAAATATCTCTATCGGGCCGTCGACAAGGACGGTAACGCCATCGACTTCCTGGTGCGCGCCCAACGGGACAAGACTGCAGCCCGGCGTTATTTTGAGAAATCGATCGCCCAGAATGGCGTCCCGGAGACGGTGACCATCGACAAGAGCGGTGCCGATCTCGCGGTGCTCGAAGCCATCAATGCGGATCGTGAAACGCCTGTCAAGATCCGCCAGTCCAAATATCCCAACAACCTCGTCGAGCAAGACCATCGGGCGATCAAGCGGCGCACCCGACTCATGCCGGGGTTCAAGACTTTTCGCTGCGTCCGGATTCTTCCTGGCGGCATCGAAGTGATGCATATGATCGCCAAAA
>NZ_JARESV010000070.1:0-32489 GCF_046026985.1 Paraburkholderia sp. RL18-101-BIB-B | reverse complement strand
CTCGGTCACGTCCACCGTCAGCGGCGCGCCTTTTTCCTTCCAGTCATGGACCAGCTCGTTCAAAGCGCGCGGATCCATCACCGCACCCGACAGGATATGAGCCCCGATCTCCGAGCCTTTTTCCAGTACGCACACGCCAAGCTCGACGCCTTTTTCCGCCGCCAGCTGCTTCAGGCGGATCGCCGCCGACAGGCCAGCCGGGCCGCCGCCGACGATCACGACGTCGTATTCCATCGACTCGCGCGGACCGTACTGCTCAATGAGACTTGCGTCTATCACGATGCGATGCCTTTTCTTTAGAACTGGTCTTCACTCAGCGCCAACATGCCTTCGTTGTTCTTCGCGCTGACGATGGATGCCTCAAGCGCGACGGCTTGCGACAGGATGTGATCGGCAAAGAAGTGAGCCGTTGCGATCTTCGAGTCGTAGAACGGCTTATCCTCAGCGTGCTTCTCAGCAGCCACCAACAGGGCGCGCGCAAATTGCCAGCCTGCGAGGACGATGCCAGCCAGCTTCAGATAGGGCACGCCGCCAGCAAACACTGCGTTCGGATCGCTTTTGGCGTTGGCTAGCATGAATTCCACTACGCTCGCGAGAGCTTGGCGGCCCGTCGCGAGCCGCTTGTGCAGCGACCGGAATGCAGGGTTGGACGAGAACGCCGCGCAGTCTTGCAGTTCGCCCAGCGTCCGATCAATCTGGGCGAGGATTGCTTTCGCCACCGCGCCGCCGTCACGCAAGGTTTTGCGTCCGATCAGATCGTTCGCCTGAATTGCCGTGGTGCCTTCATAGATCGTCAGGATGCGGGCGTCGCGATAGTACTGTGCAGCACCAGTCTCTTCAATGAAGCCCATGCCGCCGTGGACCTGCACGCCCAGGCTCGCCACTTCGATTGAGATTTCCGTGCTCCAGCCCTTCACGACCGGCACGAGATATTCATAGATGGCCTGATGCTCTGCCTGCACGGCTTCGTCCGCGTGTCGATGCGCGATGTCGCTATGCGTGGCTGCAACATAGGCGAGCGCGCGGGCGCCCTCGGTTAGCGCGCGCATCGTCAACAGCATGCGGCGCACGTCCGGGTGCTGAATGATCGCCACAGACTGCTTGGCGGAGCCATCAACCGGCCGGCTTTGCACGCGATCCTTCGCGTAGGCTACGGCCTTCTGATACGCGCCTTCAGCAACGGCGATGCCTTGCACGCCTACGCCAAAGCGAGCCGCATTCATCATGATGAACATGTACTCGAGGCCGCGATTCTCCTCGCCGATCAGTTGCCCGATTGCGCCGCCATGATCGCCGAACTGTAAAACCGCGGTCGGGCTTGCCTTGATGCCGAGCTTGTGTTCGATCGACACGCAATGCACGTCATTGCGATCGCCCAAGGAGCCGTCTTCGTTGACGAGAAACTTGGGTACGGCAAAGAGCGAGATTCCCTTGACGCCCTCAGGCGCATTGGGCGTACGAGCCAGCACGAGATGGACGATGTTTTTCGCCATGTCATGGTCGCCCCACGTGATGAAGATCTTTGTGCCAAACACTCGATACGTCCCGTCGCCTTGAAGCTCGGCGCGCGTGCGTACCAATGCCAGATCCGAGCCGGCTTGGGGTTCGGTCAGATTCATCGTTCCGGTCCATTCGCCAGAGATCAGCTTCGGCACGTAGGCTTGCTTCTGCGCCTCAGTGCCGGCTGTCAAGAGCGCCTCGATCGCGCCGTCGGTCAGCAGCGGGCACAGCGCAAGCGACAGGTTGGCGGCATTCAGCATCTCGATGCACGGTGCCGCAAGCAGTTTAGGCAAGCCTTGGCCACCATATTCGACGGGATGCACGACACCTTGCCAGCCTCCTTCGGCAAACTGGCGGAACGCTTCCTTGAAGCCCGGCGTGGTGTAGACCTCGCCGTCGCGCCAGGTACTCGGATTTTTGTCGCCTTCGATATTCAACGGCGCGATCACGTCCGCGCTAAACTTCGCCGCTTCGTCGAGCACCGCCTGCGCAGTGTCGGCAGTGGCGTCTTCGAAGCCCGGGAGCGTCGATACGCGATCGAGATGGGCAAGTTCATTGATGACAAACAGCATGTCCTTGACGGGCGCCGTATAGCTCATGATGGATTTCCAGAAATGCAATCTAAGAGGGGACGCGGGCAGGGCAGACGAAGTGGCCCGGCGCGGTAACAGTGAGCCGATCGTAGTCCCGATTGGGCGCGAATCGACTACCTAAATCGGCCCATCTATTGACAAAGTTGGCCACGTCTTGCGAAACGGGCAGAGCGCCGATGGGCGTTTACCCCATTGCGCGGGGCGAGCAAGTCCGGTTGCGGTTCAACGGTTCCGGCAGACGGGCAGGGTCGCGCTCAGGGTTGCCGGCGGTACTCGCCAGGCGTGCTGCCAGTCCAGTGGCGAAAGGCCCGATGAAATGCGGTCGGATCGTCAAAGCCGACATCGCCCGCGATCGCTGCAATCGGGTCATTGGTGCCGGTGAGTCGCTGGATCGCGATATCACGCCGCAACTCGTCCTTCAGCGTCTGGAATGCGGTTTCCTCTGCGGCGAGGCGCCGGCACAAGGTGCGCACCGACCAGTGAAAACTCCGTGCGGCGTCTTCGACGGTCGGCACATCCGGCAAACTGGCTGCGAGGTATTGTCGGATGCGGTGGCTCGTGAGCTGCTCGCTGAAGGAAACAAAAATCCAGTCTTCCGGAGCCCGTGCGAGAAATTTGCGCAAATTCGTCTTGCGCTGGCGGATGGGCATGTCGAAATACGCGGCGCTGAAGCGCATCAGCGTTTGCTGGCAGTCGAAATGGACAGGTCCGGGGAACAGGTACAGATGATCCACCGTGTGCGGCGGACAGGAAAACGCGAACTCGACTTGCAGCAGGGGGATTTTCTGACCGATCAGCCATGATGCCACGCCGTGTGCGAGCTTTAACATGAGCTGCTGCCCGAGCATGCTGACGGTCGACGATGGATCAGGGTGAAGGGCAACGCACGCTATCAGGCCGTCTCTGCGCGATTCGAACCTGAAGTCATCGAGGACAATGTGAAAGAACTGCCCGAACCGATGCATGGCAATTTCCAGGTTGGGCGCATCGAGCAGGCTCAGGCAAAGAAACTTCAGGGTGCCGCTGCGCATTGGACGGGCGAAGATGCCCGGCATTTCATCGTCGAATTCAATGGCGAGGGCACGGTATAAAGTCGAAAACTGTTCCTCCGTGACTCGCGCGCCCGGTTCGATCAGCAGCGCCGGCGAGATGCTGGCTTCGTCCAGGTATTTGCCGACCAGACCCGGCCGTGCACCCGCGGCGGCGAGGAAACCGTTGACAAGTGAGATCGGGACGGTGGCGCTGGGTGAATGCATGGGCGTTGACGGGACTCGTTAATGTCGGTTCACCACGTCAGTTATTGTACGGCACCGTTCAGACCAGGTAACAGCCCCACCTATATCTACAGGTCAAAGTCAGTGATGGTCGAGAGGGCCGAGGGGGTATGCCAGTCCATCCAGTCGAAGTGTCTGGAGCTTTCAGCCCAGGCCCAAGTTGCTTTTGGCATGCGTGTGGCCGGCGTTTCCGCTTGCAGTGCGTTGCTTTCGTGTTCTGTTTTTGCAACGGGGTGGAGACCCGCCGCACTTGAGGTTGCCTTCACTTCGTCCGGCGCGAGATTAGATACGGTTGATTTGCGGTGCATGATAAATAGGAAGATGAATGATTGAATAAAATCGATCGGACGGTGGCGCCCGTGTCAGGCCGCAAGTAGCGAAAGCAATATCGCCCTGTGCCTGGGGAAGGGCTTCGAGGCATCGCGAAGGTCCACGGAATGCGTTCGATTCCGTGGAGCAAAAAATGCGCACACGCGAGGGGTGACAGGGAATCGGCATGCCGGGGCCGCGCTGCCCGGAGCAAGCCCTATGCCGTGCGAGCTTTCACATAGCGCCCGGGCGCCGGTTCGATCGGCTTATGATGGGTGCTTCCCGGCTTCGTGCGCGCCTTGACCGAATCTCCAGCGTACGGCTTAAGCCACTCGATCCAGTGGGTCCACCAACTACCCGGCCGTGTTTCGGCTGACGCCAGCCACGCATCCGGATCGCTGCTCAAATCGCCACTGGCCCTGAAACTTCGCTTGTTCTTCGACGCAGGATTGACGACCCCGGCTATGTGGCCGCTCGCGCCGAGAACGAATTGAGTCGGGCCGCCAACCAGTTGTGTGGATCGATAAGCCGACCGCCACGGCACGATGTGATCTTCCTCGGTTGCCAGTACGTAGGTCGGGGTGTCGATGCGCCCCAGGTCGACTGGCATGCCGCATACCGTCAACCGCCCTGGTTTGCACAGGTTGTTCTCCAGGTACATGTTGCGCAAATACCAGGTGTACATGGGCCCCGGCAGATTCGTGCTATCGGCGTTCCAGTACAGCAGGTCGAATGGCGGCGGCGACTTGCCCTTCAGGTAGTTGTCGATCACATATGGCCAGATCAGATCGTTTGCTCGCAACGTCTGGAACGTGAACCCAAGTTCCTTGCCTGAGTAGATGCCGCCTCGACCGATTGCACTCTCGCGCTGAACGACGCCTGCTTCGTCAATGAAGACGCCCAGCTCGCCAGGTTCTTCGAAATCCAGCATCGTGGTGAGCAACGTGATGCTAGCCATATTGTCGTCGCCCCGTGCCCGGGAAATCGCCGCGGCAGACGACAGAATCGTGCCTCCCACGCACCAGCCGACCGCGTTGACCTGATCGGCACGTGTGATCGCCAGCGCTACGTTGATTGCCGTCAATGCACCCTGTTCGACGTAGTCGTCCCATGTCGTCTGCGCCATCGCGGCATCCGGGTTGCGCCACGACACCATGAACACGGTCATCCCCTGTTCGCAGCCAAAGCGCACAAAGGAATTGTCAGGCTGCAGATCGAGAATGTAGTACCTGTTGATGCAAGGCGGCACGATCACCAGTGGGCGTTTGGCTACCCTGTCGGTGAGCGGGGCATACTGGATCAACTGGAATAGATCGTTTTCGAACACGACCGCGCCTTGGGACGCTGCTACGTTGTGCCCGACCTCGTAAGCGGTCTCATCCGTGATCGAGATGTTGCCGCGCTGCAGATCACCAAGCAGGTTCGTGAAGCCGTCACGCAAGCTGTCACCACTGGATTCGAACGCGAGCCTGAGCGCCTCGGGATTGGTTGCGGCGAAATTGGCTGGGCTCAGCAAGTCGATGAACTGCCGAGTGAAGAATTCGAGCTTCCGTTTGTCCTTTTCACTTAGGACAACCGCATCGACGACGTCTTCAAGCAACCGCGCGTTGAGCAGGTAGTTCTGCTTGAGCAGGCTGTACCAGGCATTCTTGCGCCAGTCTTCGGCGAGAAAGCGGCGGTCACTGCGCGGCGGGGCAATCACGGGCTCGGTTTCCGCGCCCATCGTGCTGGCTAGCGTGCGGGTCCAAACCGACGCCAGCTGCGGCCAGTACGCCGAGTGAGCCTCGAGAAGCGCCGCGGAAACGGCTAGTGCTTCCGGGGGCTTCGCTCTGGTGTGCGTGTCGTATTGCGGAGCGCCATTCGCCTCCAGACCGGTCATTGCGCGCCAGAACCGCTGCCCGGACTTGAGAAATCCCTGTACATATTCAGTGGGTACGTTTAACGACATGATCACACCGCTTCGCTTGATTGACTCATGATTGCAGTCGGTTCGGCACTGGCCGCGCTTTCAACCAGGCGCCGCGCACGGGACGTGGCCAGGACGGTTGCTTCGCCGTCGATCACCACCTTTCCGCCAACCGTACAGACGGTCGACATCACGACACGGCCCTTTTCCGGCTGCAGTTCTTTCACAGCGACCGTTGCATGCACCGTATCGCCGGGCCGGACCGGTGCCTTGAAACGCAGGTTCTGTCCGAGGTACACGGTACCGGGGCCCGGAAGGTGGCCGGCGAGGGTCGCGGAAATCACACTTGCGGTCAGCATCCCATGCGCAATGCGCCCTTTGAACGGCGTGGTCCGCGCGAATTCCTCGTTAATGTGTACGGCGTTGTTGTCGCCCGATGCGGCCGCGAAGAACAGGATATCCGTCTCCGTTATGGTCTTCGCAAAGGTGGCGCTCATGCCTGTTTCCAGGTCTTCAATGTCGTAACCGCCGATTTCGTTCATCTGTTGCTCAACTGGTTGTTATTGAATGGACTGACCCTGTACGTTTCCGAAGTGTCGTCGCCTCACAGCGTCAATTTCACGCGGGCCCTAGAATGCGGCAGGGTGAAATTCTGCCGCCGCGCGCGGTACCTGGATGTTTGTCACCTTCAAGATTCAACCGCGCAATCACGAGAAAAGCGATCGAAGAGGGGACACGGGTTGGGCAGAGTTAATGGCCCGGCGCGCTAACCGTTGAGCCGATCTTAGTCCCGATTGGACACGAATCGACTACCTAAAGCGGCCCATCTATTGACAAAGTCGGCCATGACTTGCGAAGCAGGTGGTCTGCCGATGCGTGTTTGCCCCACTGCAGGGGGCAGCGGGTCCGGTTGCCTCAACAGCATCGATTCGTACCGGTAACTCACCTGGCTGTTCCGACTTATCCCACTTGTACAGGCCGTCGATGACCACAGTGCGCTGTTTCCTTGGAACATGCCATGCGAACTGCACTCACCCACCGGCCTCAAGTCACAACTCTGACCGGAGTCCTTAATTGGCCGCACACAAACAGCGTAACCTGCCGAACGGGCGACACATTTGCATCGGAGTACGATCGAGCGCTGCGGTTTTTTCCCATCCATTGACCTAGTCCATACCCGCAGACGAACAGCGTATAGCGCTAAAGCTTTCCCGAACCGTTTCTTCGATGCGACGCCCGCTCGGGCGGAGCATCGCGCGGGCGTATGCAATACTTACTCAGCTTCGGACGCCGGTTTGGCCTTCTTTTCAGTCTGGGTGTCCGCGTCCTGGGGAGCGGTTTTTTTGGCCTCGCGAGCCTTTTGTTGGGCCTTGCGCTGGGTGTCCTGCATCTGCTTAGTCGCTGCAGCGCCGGTTTGGGCGAATGCCACAGGCGCCGACAGGAATGAAAGTACCACGCAGAAAACGGATGCAAAAACGGGTCCGCGGCGTCCGTTCATATTGATCTCCAGAAGTCGACCGAGTGTCGATATACAGGCAGAGCCGATAACGCGTGCGTTCACAGATGCTGGTAGCCGGTGACCACCCAATTACGCCATTATCCCTGCGGTACGGCCATCACTGGCCGCCAGTGGGCAATGGAGCGAGGGTCCACCGCGTGAACTGCGCCATGACATATGCACAGACTGTAGACCCTGCGCTGAGTGAGCGCTACATGCAACCCGTAACGGATCAACCCGACAAAGATAATGGGTTTGCCTTCGCGGCCTCGCGAACAATTGATTGCCTGCTTGCTGTCGTTAGAACCGATTGCGCTGGCTGGGATCGAATTGCGGATCAGGTGATCTCTGCGTCTGTCGCAGGACTCCTTGATCGTCGAAGTAAAAGTTGTATATCAGATGCTCAATGTTGTTCTCCATGTACCGGTAGGACCACACTTCTCTGTTCACCCGCTTGAAGTAGGAGGTTTCGAAAGGGCGGCCAAAGTTGACCAGCACGTCGTCCCGGGTCCACTTTCCCACCTCCGCGCGATAGAACTCTTTGTCTTGAAGTACTTGCCGAACACCAAGTACTTTGCCGGAAGCGTCGATGTCGGCTGCCGTTGTCGTCGTTCCCATGGGCTGGGTCGGCCACATCAGCCGCTTGCCACCGTTTGGTAGATCGTACGTTTCCTTGGGCGGACCCAAGCGGGCAATAAGTACAGACTGGTCTGCACCAGCTTCCACCTGCCGATGCGGCTCAGTACAACCCGCGAGCATCAACGCCGCAATACCAACGATCTGGAGTGCAAGTCGGTTAAGCATGGAAGTGCTCCACTATCGGTAATCGCGCCTGGCAGTCTCGTTCTTATGGAGCATTGCACTGCGGCTTGATGAACGAGGTCCAGGCGTGCGCTGCTGTCGGACGTATTCGTTACGCCTGAAACGACGAAGCGGCAATAACCGTCTTGACTAGCAAGTTGTCAACGGCACGAGAGGTTTTTTCGTGCAATCTTCGTCACCCAACATACAACTATCGACTGCACCAGCACACAGCTCTGTATTGGGCCCCACTGCTTCGAACCCGTGCAACCTTCCACCCAAATGTACATGACCGTCACTCGTCCTGACTGGCGACAGCAGTCCGTTGCCGTCCACCTTGAAGGTGAAACCGCGCCAGATGACGCGCGTCGACAGGAAACTCGCCACGAAGATCGAAAACGACACGATGTCCCAGAACGGCAATAGCCACAGATCGCGACGTGCTTGCCGCAACGCCCGATCCACCTGGATTTTCAGCGCGAGTCGCGCGAGGAGCGCTAGCGCAGCAAGCGGCCAAGCCCATGCTGCGCCGCCGGAAACGAACACAGCCAGCAGAGCGAAGGCGAATGGATGTATCAACGCCGAGCCTAGATGGCCGATCGGATCGATCGTCCGGATGGTCCGACTCCAGCGCAATTCGTGCGCAATCAACTCTGCGGCGCTGGCCTCGACGCAGGCGTGCGACACTGTGAACGGCGGAATCACGACCTTCTCGCCGATCATGCGCACCGCCTCGCCAATCGCATGGTCCTCCGCCAGGTGATGCACGAACTGGGTAAAGCCGCCGATCTTCTCGAGCGTTTCGCGCCGCATCGCAATGGTCTGCCCAAAACACGGACGTGCCATGCCGAGCGCAAGCCCTGTTACGACGCTGGGCAGGAACTGGTAATTGGTCGCCTTGGCCGACAGGCGCGGCCAAAAACCAGGATCGGGCTGTCCGCGATAGACGCAGGTGACAAGCCCTACACCGGGCTTCTGCAGTTCGCCGATCACATTGCGCAGATAGCCCGCGTCCACGCTCACGTCGCTGTCCGCGAACACCAGCACATCATGCTGCGCCTCGGGCAGCATGTTGAGAATGTTGCTCATCTTGCGGTTGGGACCATAAAGGCGCGCATCAGCAACTACCGTGATGTGTGCTTTTGGGTGCAGCAGACGCAGTTGTTCGACCACGTGCAACGCCGGATCTCCCGCGTCGTGTACCCCGAACAGGAATTGCACCGGGCCTGGATAGTCCTGCTGGCAGAAGGTCGATAGGTTGCTGAGCAAGGTCCACTCGTCGCCGTGCAGTGGTTTGAGGATCGTGACAGGCGGAAAGCTGGTGGGCTGCGTCGTCGTACGGGCAAAGAAACGCCCGATCAAAGCGCCGGCCAGTAGCGTGTACACGATCCCCAGCGCGGCGCCGATGCCACATAGAAGCGCAAATCCGATGAGAAACGAATGTGCCACAAGTAGTAGGCCTTCGAAGGCGATCAGACTCATTTGTTAATCTGGTCAGTTAACACTAGCGCCATCATCTGGCGCTCGCGGCGAGGCGAGTGAACTGTATTGCAGATGATTTCAGTCAGTACACAACACACCGTGAACGCCTGGACGCCACGCCCTGTTACGAAGAATATCGGAGTTCCCCGGGGGTTCCAACCCGCGCTGCATTTCGAGCCTGTCATCTCGAGCATTTGGATATCAGGCACCATGCACGCGGGAGGCCTCTGAAAATCGATGTGGTTGGGGATATCCTTGGCACAAGCGAAAGCGCGTCTTCGTCAGCAAGGAGTAAGCGATTTGCGATCTGATTCACCTTCGCGTGATCGCCCAATTTCGTTTGCCTGGAATTCCAAATCGAACGTCAGATACCAAAATTAACTACTTCAATGTCTATAGTGACAAGCCACACACTGCGGGCATTTACTGCAACACGAATGGCTCTGACTAGCCGCTTCCTTCCTCATTGCCTATCCTGCGGCGGCAGCACTTCCTATCCGTTAGTCTTTAGAAGCATAGAAGTTTTGTCGCGCTTTACCGAAATTTGTTGTTAGTCGTTTTTGTGCGCTGGCTAGCAGGAAACCTGGCATGAGCCTCACGCTCTCATGAAACTGATTTCGCTTATCGTCGAGGTCGTATTCCACGACGCTAGTTGGGTAACTCACCAAGGGCATACTGTTGTGAAGGTTGGTGGCACTGCGACCGTGGCTACGTTGTCGGCATTGCTGCTGATACTCGCTCGCACTACGTCCAGCAACTCGCGTATCTTCGCGCGGGGACGGGACACTCCGGTCACACGCGGCCACACCTATGCGTTTGTTCGACGCCTTATTGGTGAGAGTGTGGCTCAGGATTCTGCTGAGGGAGTGGAACATTCATCCCGGGCGACTCTGGACGTGGCTGCGGGGCCGTGGTCCTGTCTTCCCCGGAGCCGGAAGCAGAGGCTGGCGCCATCGCCGCAGGCGGGGTCGGCGCTACGGCAGCGCTAACAAGGAATCCAGCCGATGTAAGGAAGATTGCCGCTAATAACAAAAATTCCATGGTATTTGCCTCGCCAGTGTTAGTGACCCGTGCCGATGCGCGGGCCGGCATCCGCGCAACGCACTTGGTCATCTACACTCTCCTGCGACATGGCAGGTGCCAGCAATTACGCGGTACCGGTAACCTACCTCCGCCCCTTGCCGTTCAAATGACGTATGTCAAATTGTGCGTTCGACGAGACGCCCCGAGACAAAAAAGCACTGAGCGTGCAATTCGGTAGCCAGTTCGACCGGACGATCGTTGTGCCGCAGAGGCTTCCGAGCCGAGTGCGGGTCTGGCCGTAGAAAGCCGACCTGGATTCCCGACCGCGACCGCGACACGCTTCTTGTCACTTTAAGCGTGAGTCGGTCCGGGCAGTTGAGCCGACCCGTTCGATGTTCTTCCTGATGCCGGGCGGCCCATCATTCCGAGAAAGGTAGACCGGCGCCTCATGCCTTGCGTGCACGAAGATATCTGAAGAACTCTACGCCTTCCTGCAGGCGCCGTTTCATCATCTCCCAACTCACCAGCATCTCGCGGACGATTTCCCAGATCTTTGTTGGTCTGAAATAAAAGCGTTTATAGAACTCCTCAACGCCAACGTAGATCTCTTCGCGCGACAAATGCGGATAGCCAATCGTGGAAGCCTGGGTGCCTGCCGAATTGACGAGGGCGATGACCTTCCCTTCATTCAACCATCCGTTCTCCACCGCTTGCTTATGAAGGACGGTTCCCGGATAGGGCGCGGCGAGTGACACCTGAATCGTGTGGGGATTGATCTCTTTCGCGTATTTGATCGTCTTCTCGATCGTTTCGTGCGTCTCGCCGGGAAGCCCAAGAATGAACGTGCCGTGGATCTTGATGCCGAGCTTGCGGCAATCGTCGCTGAACTGGCGGGCCATATCGGTCCGCAGGCCCTTTTTGACGTTCACGAGAATCTGATCGTCGCCGGATTCGTACCCGACGAGCAAGAGCCGCAGCCCATTCTCTTTCATCACTTTGAGGGTTGAATAGGGCACGTTCGCCTTGGCGTTGCACGACCACGTCACGCCTAACTTGCCGAGACCACGAGCGATCTCTTCGGCTCTCGGTCGGAGATCCGTAAAGGTATCGTCATCGAACATGATCTCCTTGATTTCGGGCATGTTGTCCCTGATCCATTTCACTTCTTCGAGGACGTTCTCGACCGAGCGCGTGCGGTAGCGATGACCCCCAACCGTATGCGGCCAGAGGCAAAAGGTGCATCTGGATTTGCAGCCTCGCCCCGTGTAGAGCGACAGATACGGATGCTTGAGATAGCCGCTGAAGTAATTCTCCGGCGTTAGGTCGCGCTTATAGATCGGTGAGACGAACGGTAACTGGTCCATGTCTTCGAGAATCGGTCGGGCGTCGTTGTGCATGATCCCGCCATCCGGCAGACGATAGCTCAGTCCGAGAATCGATTTGAACGGGAGGCCCTGTGCGATCTCGCGACAAGTGAAGTCGAATTCTTCGCGGCACACGAAGTCGAGTGCGTCGCTCGCAGTCAGCGAGCCGTGAGGATCGACAGCGACTTTTGCACCGATCATCCCGATCAGGATCCGGGGCTTGCGCCGCTTCAGGTGCTCTGCAAATTGAACATCACTCTGGAACGATGGAGAGCTTGTGTGAATGATTACCAGTTCGTATTTCTGAGCAATGTCGAGTGTCGTATCCAGCGACAGGTCATCTGCGGGAGCATCCACGACGCGGCTATCTTCAATCAGCGCAGCGGGCTGGACGAGCCACGTTGGATACCAGAATGATCGAATCTCGCGCTTCGTTTGGAAGCGTGAGCCCGCTCCGCCATCGAAGCCTTCAAATGAAGGTGCCTGCAGAAACAGCGTTTTCATGAATACCCTCGAAGAGAATAGTCCGCGTGGCCGGGATTAGTCACCCACTTGGACTCGCCAGGCATCGGCGATGTTCGCGAAGTGTTTCGAAGCCTTCAAAAAGATAACAATGATTAGGTAGTTGCTTTGGAAGTCGTCATCTCCTGTGCGCCCACGGAAGCGGGCGTGCAGGGATTCGCCGCATCATCACATTTTCAGAGCCGCACAACAGTTGACGTGAAGTGGTGAGGCAGCGGCTATCGCTGGGGAGCACGAGGCGAATCAAGAATACTACGACTTGGCGCCTCGGCATGACGAAAAATCGATCTTTTAACCTGTCGATAGTTACAGTGCGATTACGTTGAAGGTGGAAGGTCGCATAAACCCGGTGTCGATGCTCAGCTAGCGAAACGCACACTTACAAGGCCACGCCCGCGGCGATCTTACGCCGTGTTTACCGTCATTAGCGATTCATCCTGTACTAGACTATTTCTGCGCCGCCCGAGACATCACCTCGGACATCAAGCGGTGTCCGGTGCTGCGTGCAGCACCGGGCCGTCGTCGAATCCCCTACGGACCGGCCAGCGGCAATAGCGGCACGGATCTGCGCGATCACAGCGCTTGCTGCTCCAGAGCGGGAGACGAACCATGACGCAAGAGCGAGTCAATACAGACGGTGTTCCTGTTGGCAACGGCGAGCGCATCAGCCCGGTCGAATTTTTACTGATGGCAGGCTTTCTTACGTATCGGGCTCCGCTGGCGCCGATCGCTGCCCGAGTTGCGGCCCGACGCGTTCTCGATGCCATACTCGGTGCTGCGGCAGCTCACGGTTTTGCAGATTCGGACGCTCTCGAGACGATGATGGCGTGCGCTGAAAAGTCTTCGCGCATGCGGAGCCTTGCGGAGCAGGCCACCGCCGCAGTCGGGGATACGGTCGCTTACCTGCACGTGATTCGCTGTGCCGGCGTAACGCTGGAGGTGGACCCGTAAACGCACGCTTCGACAAACGTCCACGCGTCAAGGCGTTTCTTCCTTTTGGGGGCTTGCCGTTCGTACGTCTCGCCGCGCACCGCGAGCAGCAACGCGTATGCAGCAGACCAGAAGTATGGAAGCAGAATCATCGAAGTCGCTGGATAGATCAGCGACAGCTAGGTTCGCCAAGTTTCATCTTGATGCGGTTCGCATAGGTGGGGCGATCTCTTAACCTTTCCAACAGACCGAAGGCCATCCCGCGAGTGACGGTTTCAGGAAGCTGGTCCAGAGTCGGCTCGATGGGGATGTCGAGCGCGTATCGGGTATTTGCCTGCACTGCGGGACTGGTGTTGTACGTGTCCGGCCAGATAGTCGGTGACGAGGCGCCGGACGGTATATGCACCAACACCATGTTTGGTGTCCGATGCGGCCGCGTGCGCTCTGGCACGACGTCGGTCGAGGGCGGGATCTTCGCCAGTGTCACGGATATTTCATTTTGCGTTCCGCTCGACGACCGCTGCGGCGATCTGCGTATTTCGATGTATATCTGCGGTGGCAGCCTCAATTCGGTTTAACAATCTTTAAACGATTTATTTTGAGACTGTTTCTATACTGACTCGCAAATTGTCAAATCGCCGTAACCTCAATGCGGGACGAGGCCTGAAAAGACAACGGCAAACGGGGCCAATTACCGTGCGAGCGAGACCAGCCGACCCGAACTACGATCCTTGCGGTCGATACCAATAAATAGCATCGCATAGCCGGACCGGATAGCGGCTTAATCGCATCCGGAAAACAGCGGCCGTTTTTCGATTATGATGAACTGCCCCCTTCGATACCCGGCGCGATAAAGCCAATCACGCGTCCCAATATCGAGACTGCGGCGGCAGGACCGGACCGGACAGGGCGTAAGGCAAAGGACCACTAGTCGAAAAATGTGCAGCCGAAGATGAAATTGGAAGCCGGATCGTCGGTGCTTTACGCCGTCATCCCGGTCATCTGCCGGCTAGCCGGCCACCAGTTACGAAGGATGTCGCGTTGCGGGGTGTTATGAGAATTGCTGTCCTGGATGACGATTCGGCTCAGGCCGACCTGGTTTGCCAAACGCTGTCGGCGGCGGGCCATATCTGTCACGCATACGGTGCGGGCCGCGAACTGGTGCGGCAGTTGCGGCGCCAGACGTTCGATCTGCTGGTGCTCGACTGGAACGTGCCCGACATGTCGGGCGAAGAGGTGCTGCGCTGGGTGCGCGAAAGCCTCTCCGAGCGCCTGCCGGTGCTGTTCATGACGAGCCGCGGCCGCGAAACCGACATCACGTCGATTCTCAACACGGGCGCGGACGACTATGTCGTCAAACCGGTGTCCGCCGCGGTCTTGCTGGCGCGCGTCGGCTCACTCCTGCGCCGCGCTTACCACCTCAAGCCGCCCGCGGCGAAGGAAGTCTTCGGCGAATTCGAATTCGATCTGGGCGCCAAGCATGTGGTGGTGCGCGGCACGGCAGTGGCCGTCACGCAGAAGGAATTCGAGCTTGCGCTCCTGCTGTTCCAGCATCTGAGCCGGCCGCTGTCGCGCGCGCACATTCTCGATGTGATCTGGAAGCAGGCAACCGACATTCCGTCGCGCACCATGGACACCCACGTGTCGATGCTGCGCAGCAAGCTCGGTCTGCGCCCCGAGCACGGTTATCGTCTGACGCCGATTTACGGTTATGGCTACCGGCTCGAGCGGGTCGATTCCGCCACGCCGCCGGCAGCAGCCGACGAACGCCCCGAAGCGGGGGAGGCGTGACGTTTTCCGTCGATGGAGCAGCGCGCGGCAGCGCGGTTTCGCCGGGCCGCCGCAGCGGTGCATGGCTGGCGGCCGTTGGCCTGCTCGCGATGACCTGTTTCGCGCCGGTGTCGGCGTCCGCGCAATCGCCGCGCGCACCGAAGCGTGCAAAAGCCGCTGCGCCGGAATACGTCTCGTATCTGACCCACGAAGGCGACACGCTCTACGACATCGCCGGCCGCTATATGCGCGATCCGAATGATTGGGCCGTGCTGAGCCGCCTGAATCATGTGCCCGCGCCACGCCGCATGCCGGCGGGCATCGCTTTGCTTCTGCCCGCCGGCAAGCTCAAACAGGAACAGGAGTCGGCCCGCGTGATCGCGACCAGCGGACCGGCCGAGCACGCGTTCGGCAAGAACCCCTACGTGCCGCTCGCGGAAGGCACGACCCTCGGCGAAGGCGACCGCGTCCGCACCGGGGACAACGGCTTTGTGACGCTGGAGTTGCCGGACGGCTCGCACGTCACCGTGGGGCAGAACGGCCTGCTGGATATCGGCACGCTGCGGCGCACCACACTGACCGGCGCCGGCGATCGCATGCTTGAACTGCGCAGCGGCGAAGTCGAAAGCCAGGTAACGCACGCGACGAAAAAGGACGACCGCTTTCAGATCCGCTCGCCGTCGGTCGTGGCGGGTGTGCGCGGCACGCGCTTCAAGGTCGCTTACGACGGCGACGCGCGAACCACCGCGGTCGAAGTGCTGGACGGCGCAGTTGGCGTCGACCCGGCGACGCTCGGCGGCCGTGCTTCGGCGCCGCTGCCCGGCGTGCCGCTGCAGAGCTCCGCGCAGCTCGTGAAGGCGCGCTTCGGCAGTGTGACGCGCTCGGGCGAAGCGATCGGCGGACCGGTCGAGTTGCTGCCCGCGCCGGCGCTTACGCAGCCGGCCAAAGTGCAGGACGGCAAGACCGTCGCGTTCGATCTCGTGCCGGCCGACCATGCCGTGGCCTATCGCGTGCAAATCGCACGCGACGCCGACCAGCTCGACCTGATCCGCGATCAGCGCGTGAGCGAGCCGCATGCGGATTTCGGCGACCTGGCCGACGGTACCTATTTCGTACGCATCGCCGCGCTCGACTCCAACGGGCTCGAAGGCCTGCCGCAGGTGTACGCGTTCGAACGCCGCCAGCTCGGGCTAGCCGCGTCGGCGGCGCAGCGGGCCGGCAGCCGCGACTATGAATTTCGCTGGTTCGTCAGCCGCGCCACGGTCGAAACACGCTTTCGTTTCGTGCTGGCGACCACGGCCGATCTGCGCCATCCGCTTGTGGACCGCACCGATCTGTCGGGCGGCCAAGTGGTCGTAAGCGATCTGCCGGCCGGCGTCTATTACTGGACGATCGTCGCGGAGCAGTTCGAGAACGGCCGCTTCTACGAAAAGAGCAGCGCGGTGCGCTCGTTTACGCTTGCGCGCTGACGCTGGTAGATTCACGGGGCTGAGCCATGCATCAGCCCGCTTCCTGGCTTCGAACCAAGCAACCCTTTGCCGACCACACCTACGCGCCTGAGCCTCGATCCGCGCGCCCGTCTCGGACGGCGCGCCGGCCGCCGCTTCCTGATCGAATGGGTGGGCATCGGCTGTCTGGGCATCGTGGTGATTCTGCTCAGTTCGCTCGGCCGTCTGAGCGCGAGTGTCGATCAACTGGTCTACGACCGCTTTCTGAGCCTGCATGCGCAACCTTTGCTGCGCGATATCGTGGTGGTCGAAATCGACAACGCGAGCATCGCGCAACTCGGGCGCTGGCCGTGGCCGCGCAGTGTCCACGCGAAGCTGCTTGAACGGATCGCCAGCGCGAAGCCCGCCGCGGTGATCTACGACGTGCTGTTCACCGAGGCCAATCCGCAAGACGCCGAACTGGCCCGCGCCATCGCGATGAGTCCGACCTATCTGCCGGTATTGCTCACCGCAGCCGATGACGGCGGCCGCCGCGTCGTGGTCGAGCCGGTGGCGCCGCTCGCGCATGCGGCGGCGGGGCTCGGCCATATCAATCTCGAAGTCGACAGCGACGGCATCGTGCGCAGCGTCGCGCGGTACGAGGGCGGCGCCGATTCACGCTGGCCGCAATTGATGGTGCCGGTCGCCCAGGCGGCAGAGCTTGGCTCGCTCCATCTGAACGGCTGGCAGCGCAGCCATGCTTTGGCCGCGTCCGCATCCGCATCCGCATCCGCATCCGCATCCGCAGTCGCAGTCGCAGCCGCAGCCGCAGCCGCAGCCGACGACGGCGGCGAAGGCCGCTTCCTGATCCCCTTCGGTCCGAACGCGCAGAACTATACCAAGCTGAGTTTCGTGCGCGTGCTCGCCGGCGACGTGACACCGGACCAGTTGCGCGGCCGCATCGTGTTGATCGGCGTGACCGCGTCGGGCTTGTACGACCGCTTCGCGACACCGGTGTCCGGCAAACTCGGCCCGCTGCCCGGCGTGTATATCCACGCGAACGTGCTCGATACGCTGCTCACCGGCCGCGAAATCGAGCCGGTCTATCCGTGGATGCTGTTCGCGGCGTCGCTCGCGCCGCTTGCCGCGCTGCTGGCCGGATTTCTCGTGCTGTCGCCGCGCCGTTCGTTGCTGCTGACCGGCGCACTGTGTCTGCTCGCGGCGGCCGGCAGCGCGGCCTTGCTGTACGGCGCGCGGCTGTGGATGTCGCCGGTGCCGGCGATTCTGGGTGTCGTGACCGTCTATCCGATCTGGAACTGGCGGCGCCTCGAAATGACGATGGCGTATCTGCGCGGAGAACTGCAGCGCCTCGCCGACGAACCCCATCTGCTGCCGGAAACGCCGCAGCGCCGCCGCGAGTTCGGCGGCGACGTGCTGGAGCAGCACATGGCGCTGATGGCGCAGGCCGCGCAGCGCGTGCAGGACATGAAGCGTTTCGTGTGGGACAGCCTCGACAGCATGCCCGAGCCGATCCTCGTGAGCGACGTGCGTGGCGTCGTGCTGATCGCAAATCATGCCGCCAAGGCGCATTTCGCGCGGCTCGGCGCGCCGCTGCCCGAAGGCCGTTCGATGCAAGCCGTGCTGGGGAGCCTGACGCTCGTGAAGACGATCGACGGCGACGCGGCGTCGGATGCCGAAAACAATCTGCTCGCCCGCACGCACTGGCCGGCGCCGCTCGATCCGGCGCGCCACGAATTCGCCGCGCTGATGGCGCACGGCGTCGAGGTGCGCGACGCCCACGAGCGCGACCACTTGCTGCGCTACGCGAACTGCACCAACGAGCAGGGCGAGACCACCGGCTGGATCGCGGGCCTTGTCGACGTGTCGGCCTTGCATGCGGCCGAGCGTCAGCGGGAAGACGCGCTGCGGCTTCTGTCGCACGACATGCGCTCGCCGCAGGCGTCGATTCTCGCGCTGGTGGAGATCGAGCGCGCCCGCAGCGAGCCGGGGCTCGCGCGCGCCTTGCTCGAGCGCATCGAGCGCTACGCGCAGCGCGCGCTTACGCTGGCCGACGATTTCGTGCAACTGGCGCGCGCCGAATCGCAAACCTATGTGCTCGAACCGGTGAGCCTGACCGAGTTGCTGATCGACGCCAGCGACGAAGTCTGGCCGCAGGCGCACGCCAAGCGCATCACGCTGCACACGGAGACTGGCGCCGCCGACGCCGCCGACGACGGCCACTGGATCTGCGCCGACCGTTCGTTGATGACCCGCGCGCTCGTCAACATTCTGAACAACGCGGTCAAGTACAGTCCGCCGGATACGCGGATCGTGTGTAGCCTTGCGAGCCTGACGCCGAAGTGCGTGCCGGGCGCGGCCAGGCGCGTGTCGTGCACGATTCGCGATCAGGGCTACGGCATACCCAAAGAGGAGCAGGCAGGGCTGTTCGAGCGCTTCCGGCGGTTTCACGAAACCGAGCGGCCGGAAGTGGGCGGCGCGGGGCTCGGCATGGCCTTCGTCAAGACGGTCGTCACGCGCCACGGCGGCGATGTCGAAGTGGCGAGCGAGCCCGGCCAGGGCACGGCATTTACGCTCTGCTTACCGGTGCTTGAAGATGCGCAATCGGGCGCCTCGCTCGCGCCACGAACATGACATATGAATACGCACCCTATCGAAGCGAGAAGATGGTGAAAGCAATCCTGATCTGTGCCGCGCTGGCCGCGGCGAGTCTCACCGGATGCGCAGGTCTGAGCGCCGACGTGCATACCGCCGACGCCGCGAACGCGGCCGCCGCGCTGCAAGGCGAGCGGACTTACACGATGGCGCGCATGCCGTCGCAGGAGGCCAGCGCGGACCATCCACAATTCGAAAGCCTGTTGGTGGACGAGTTGACGAAACAGGGCTTCGTCGAAACGACGGGGCAGTCCGGACGTTATCTGCTTTCAGTGGCCTACGACACGCGCCCGGCGACGATCGGCGTCGGTGAAACAGGCTGCACGTCGGGCGACTGTGTTCGACCGCCTGAAACACCATTCTCGCTGTTCGGCGGCCCCGCGTACCAGCATGCGCTGACGCTGCGGTTTTTCGAGCGTGCGAGCGGACAGGAGGTCTACAAAGTCAGCGCGGTGAGCAGCGACCGCGATGCGGATCCGTTGCATGCCATCCCGACGCTCGTCAAAAGCGCGCTGGCCAGGTTTCCCTTCGATGCGCCGCCAGATTGGCGCGTGAAACTGCGCGCCGACGAAACTGGCGGCCTGCCGAAAGTCATGTCGGTAAAGCCGCTTCAGCCGTAACGCGCGTCGAGATCATTCCGACGCATTGCTGTCTTCCGGCCAACGGTTTTCGAACACGCAGTCGGTAAGCGGCATGCGGCTCGCCCAGCGTTCGGTTTCCAGCATCGGCTCGCTATAAAACTGGTCGACGTGGCCCAGACACAGAATCGCCACGGGCCGCGCGCCCTCGGGCATGTGCAGCAGTTGGCGAACCACGTCGACGTCGAACAGCGACACCCAGCCCATGCCGAGACCCTCGGCGCGCGCGGCCAGCCACATGTTCTGGATCGCGCACGCCACCGACGCGAGGTCCATCTCCGGCAAGGTCCGGCGGCCGAAGATGTGGCGCTCGCGGCCGTCCATCAGCGCCATCACCAGCAACTCGCCGCAGTCCAGCATGCCTTCCACTTTCAGCTTCATGAACTCTTCGCGGCGTTTGCCGAGCGCATCGGCGGTGGCGAGGCGTTCGTTCTCCACCGTGTCATGCAAAGCGGTCCGAAGCGCAGGATCGGTGATCCGCGCGATTCGCCACGGCTGCATGAAGCCGACGCTCGGCGCGTGATGCGCCGCGTCGAGCAGGCGCTGCAGCACGGCGGGGTCGACCGGATCGCGCACGAAATGGCGCATGTCGCGGCGTTCGTAAATCGCGCGGTAGACGGCGTCGCGCTCGGAATCGTTAAAAGGCTTCGCCATGGAACAGGGCGGCCGTGAAGGCCGGGTTGGAGGGCCAATAAGCGTGCATGTAAGTCGCCACGACCGAGCCGGCGCGATAGACGGCCTCGCCCGGCGCGTCGCCCTGCGGCCGGGTCGCTGAACGCAGCGGCGTAAGCGACGTGTTCAGCTTCGAGTAATGAAACGTATGGCCCGTCATCGGCCCGTGCAGGCTGTCGATCTGCTGCATGCCGAGCGCGGTGAAGCGCGTTTGCATCGTCGCGTGGCCGGGCAGCAGGCCGAGCATCGATGTGGTCACGCCGTGCGTGTCGGTGAGTTGGTCGAGCAGATAGAGCATGCCGCCGCATTCGGCGACGAGCGGCTTGCCGGAGCTCGCGTGCGCGTGAATGCTTGCGCCGCTGCGGGTGTTGCCGGCCAGCGTGGCGGCGTGCAGTTCAGGGTAGCCGCCGGGAAGGTACAAAGCGTCGGCGTGTTCCGGCAGTGCTTCGTCGGCGAGCGGCGAGAAGAAGGCGACTTGCGCGCCGAGTGCTTCCAGCAGCGCGATGTTGGCCGGATAGATGAACGAGAATGCGGCGTCGCGCGCAATCGCAATCGTCTTGCCTTCCAGCAGGCGCGGCAGGACGTCCGATAAGGGCGCGCCGAATTCGACAGGCGGTGGCAGTTCGGCGAGCGCGGTGCGGCCTAGAGTGTCAGCGGCACGATCCAGGCGCGCGTCGAGATCGTCGATTTCGTCCGCCTGATGCAAGCCGAGGTGACGATCGGGCAGCGCGATTTCATCGCTGGCGGCAATGTGCCCGCACCAGCGCAACTCCGGCGGCAACGCTTCTTCGAGCATCTGCGCATGCCGCGCGGAGCCGACGCGATTGGCGAGCACGCCATAAAACGGCACCTGCGGCCGGAATTGCGCGAGACCGAAGGCGACCGCGCCGAAGGTCTGCGCCATCGCCTTCGCCGAAATCACCGCGAGCACCGGCACGCCGAACGTGGTGGCGAGATCGGCGCTGCTCGGCGTGCCGTCGAACAGACCCATCACGCCTTCGATCAGGATCAGATCGGCTTCGGCGGCCGCTTGCGCGAGCAGCGTGCGGCAGGCGGCTTCGCCCACCATCCATAGATCGAGTGAGAGCACGGGCGCGCCGCTCGCGCGCGCCAGAATCATCGGATCGAGAAAGTCCGGTCCGGTCTTGAAGACGCGCACGCGTCGCCCCAGCCGCCGATGGTAGCGCGCGAGACCCGCCGTGATCGTGGTCTTGCCTTGGCCCGACGCGGGCGCGCTGATGAACAGGGCGGGGCACGCGGCCATCGCTCAGAACTCCACGCCGCGCTGCGCTTTCACGCCTTGCTCGCGATACGGATGCTTGACGATGCGCATTTCGGTGACGAGATCGGCGGCTTCGATCAACGCGTCCGGCGCGTGGCGGCCGGTCACCACCACATGCAGCATGGGCGCGCGCGCGGTCAGCACCGCGAGGACTTCGTCCAGCGGCAGGTATTCGTACTTGAGTACCGTGTTCAGCTCGTCGAGGATCACCATCTGGTAATCGCCGCTCTCGATCATGCGGCGCGCTTCGTCCCAGCCTTTGCGCGCGGTCGCGATGTCGGCGTCGCGGTTCTGCGTGTTCCAGGTGTAGCCGTCGCCCATCGTGACGAAATCGCAGTTGGCGATCGCGCCGAGAAAGTCGCGCTCCGACGTGTGCAGCGCGCCCTTGATGAACTGCACGACACCCAGGCGCATGCCGTGGCCGAGCACGCGCACGGCCATGCCGAACGCGGCGGTGGTTTTGCCTTTGCCGGTGCCGGTGTTGACGATCAGCAGGCCTTTTTCGACGGTGGCGTTGGCCTGTTTTTTCTCGTGGCCTTCGCGGCGACGCTCGGTCATGCGTTGATGCGATTCGGGATCGGTCTTCATGGCAGGTCCTGTTACTGAGTGTCGTTGTTTGGGTGTTCACTATCGGCGTGCGCGGCGCTCGAAGCAATCGCCACGGTGACGCCGGCATGGACGGTTTTGCGCACGACGAGGCGGGCTCGATCCGCATTGAGCGCGCCGGGTTCGCCGAGCCCGGCAGTCGCGGCAAGCAGCGCACACGGCTCGCAAACACCGTCCACGCCGAGATGCTCGCGCACTGCCGCCGAAGGCTGCGCCACGGGCATCGACGCGATCTGATCAAGGCTGAAGAATGTCAGCGGCAGCGCATGACGTGCGCAAAATTCGAGCAGGCCCGTTTCGTCGGCTTTGGTATCGACCGAGGCCACGCTGCGGATTTCGTCGAACGAATGCGCGCCGAGCGCGGCGCGCACCGCGGCTTCGATCTGCGCAGCCGGGCTGTGCAAACGGCAACCGATGCCGACGCTCAGCGTTTTCATTGCGTATCCGTTCCGTCTGCGGGCGGCGTTGCAGCGTCGGCCTGCGCCGCCGCGCGCTCCAAGGCTAGCGACGCCACACCGCCGATCACCACGATCGCCGGCGAGCCGAGCCCGGCGCGCGCGACGATATCGGCGAATTCGCCGAGCCGGGCGAGCGCATGGCGTTGCCCGGGACGCGTGGCCGATTCGATCGCCGCGCACGGCGTGTCGGCGCTCATGCCGGCCGTGAGCAACGCGCCGACGATATCGTTGAGCCGCCGCATGCCCATGTAGATCACGAGCGTCATGCGGGTGGCCGCGAGCGCGGCCCAGTCCGGCTCGCCGCTGCCCGCGCCGTGTCCGGTGACGAACACCACGCCCTGCGCGTGATCGCGATGCGTGACGGGAATGCCGATCGCCGCGGGCGCCGCGATTCCCGCAGTAATGCCGTTGATGACTTCCACCTCGATGCCCGCCGCGTGCAGTGCCTGCTGTTCTTCGCCGCCACGGCCGAATACGAACGGATCGCCGCCTTTCAAACGCGCGACGCTGCGCCCGGCCCGCACATGTTCGAGCAACTGCGCGACGATGCCGTCCTGCGGCGTGGATGGATGGCCGCCGCGTTTGCCGACGTAGACGACGAGCGCGTCGGCACGCGCGAACTGCAGCACCTCGGGATTCACCAGATCGTCGACCAGCACCACGTCGGCCTGCGCCAATGCACGGGTCGCCTTGATGGTCATGAGCTCGACGTCGCCGGGGCCGGCGCCGATCAGCCAGGCGCGGGTCATCGCGGCGTGCATGGCGAGCGCCATGTCGTGACAAGCGGAAAGGGGTAAAGCGCGGACGGTCGCCAGGCGGCGGACTTTGGGGTCATGCGGTACGACGGATTCAGGCACGGCGCAATGTGTGGCGCGTAGCGATTCCAGCCGGAATCCGCATACGTGGACACACTATGTCGTGCTTCAGCGCCTTCACATCCGTCCCTCGCGGATTCCGGCGGCCGGCGGCGCGATGTTGCCCTGAGGTTCGCCGCCTCCGCGTCTGGCCGGTATCCGGGCTGGCGGCCTCATGCGCTTTGCCTTCCCGTCCGCATTCGCTGGAATGTGCTGGACAGTGGCATCGAAAAAACGCATGCGCGGCGCAAGACAACTCAAGATTGCGCCGCAGGTCGCTTACCGTTGCGGGGACAGCACAGGTTGAGCGCATGGAGCGCCGCCTGTTTCCCGTTTAACTGCACACGCGAATGCATGTGCGGGCACCAAACGCGCGCATACGATAGCACATGGCGCCCCGCCCGATAAGCGCTTGCGGCTTGCGGTTCCTTGACGGCACCGGGCCGCGGGCCTACACTCGCACGCACTTTGGTGCTCGTATGCGCGCTCGTGCGCATGCAGTTAAACGGGAAACAGGGTGCCCACCTGCCATGGATCGGGTCAACCTGTGCTGCCCCCGCAACGGTAAGCGAAATGTGGTGCTAAGTTCAGTTCATTAGCGCCGCGGAGCCGGCTTCGATGTCCACGCGCAAGGCCGCGTCGGCATATCACCACTGGGCGAGAAATCACTCGCCCGGGAAGGGGAAGCGGCGCTTTCGCCAGCCCGGATACCGGCCAGAATACGAAGGACGAACGCCGCGGGGATGCGGCGCTGCGTTCATGACCTCATTCCCGCTTTCTGTTTTTCTGTTGTCGCGGCAACGCCGTCGTTCGTCCCCGTGTTTTGTTATCGTCGTGGCTGGCCGGGCCTGTGCCTCGTTTTGCCCGGCGTAGGCAGATGGCCATACAGACACAGCGGCGTGCGCGTGCAACTCCTACGGATGGACCTCACGATGCAAACTCAAATGCGCAAGATCCCCGTCACCATCGTCACGGGCTTTCTCGGCAGCGGCAAGACCACGCTGCTGCGGCATATTCTTCAGCATGCGGGCGGCAAGCGCATCGCGGTGATCGTCAACGAGTTCGGCGAACTCGGCATCGACGGGGAAATCCTCAAGGGTTGCGGCATAGGTTGCGATGAAAACGGTGTCGAAACCGAAGGCCAACTGTATGAACTCGCGAACGGCTGCTTGTGCTGCACCGTGCAGGAAGAGTTTTTTCCGGTGATGGAAAAGCTCGTGGAACGCCGCGATCAGATCGATCACGTGCTGATCGAGACGTCGGGTCTCGCGTTGCCGAAGCCGCTGGTGCAGGCCTTCAACTGGCCGCAGATCAAGAACAGTTTCACCGTCGATGCCGTGGTCACCGTGGTGGACGGCCCGGCCGCCGCGAGCGGTCAGTTTGCCGACAACCCCGTCGCCGTGGATGCGCAACGCAAGGCCGATCCGAATCTCGATCACGAGTCGCCGTTGCACGAACTGTTTGAAGATCAGTTGTCCGCGGCCGATCTGGTGATTCTGAACAAGACGGATTTGCTCGACGACGCGCAGCAAAGCGCGGTTGAAGTGTTGCTCCGCGAGGAGATTCCGCCGCAAGTGAAGATCGTGCGCGCGCACATGGGGCAACTCGATCTGCACACGTTGCTGGGCCTCGAAGCGGCCTCGGAAGACACGATCCACTTGCGCCACGATCACCACGGTTCCGCCGACGACGCCGACCACCATCATGACGAATTCGACTCGGTGGTCGTGCAGGCGAATGTGTCGTCGCGCGAAGCGGTGATCGCTGCGTTGCAGCGTCTGGTCGAAACGAACACGATTTACCGCGTCAAAGGTTTCGCGGCGCTGCCGGGCGCGGTGATGCGTCTGGTGATCCAGGGCGTGGGCCGGCGCTTCGACAGCTATTTCGATCGACGCTGGCAGGCCGGCGAAAGCGGCCGGAGCCGCTTCGTGCTGATCGGCGAGGATCTCGATCAGGCCGCGTTGCAGCGCGCGTTCGACGCGGCGCTCGGCGTGCCGTCGAGCGTCGAAACGCAACAGGCGTAAGCGCTCATGCATCTGCTGCGTACCACGCCTGGCGGTTTTGTCGACGATACGCAAGGCGTGATCCGTATCGATCAGCAGCCCGCGGATATCGTGGTGCTCAGCTCCGCCGATACCACGCTGTCGCTGCTGGCGAGCGTTTTTCCGCGCCTGGGTGAGGGCTTCCCGAGCGTGCGGCTCGCGAACGTCACGTATTTGCGGCAATCGGCGTCGGTCGATTTCTATGTCGAAGACGTCTTGCAGCATGCACGCGTGGTGGTGGTCGATCACCTCGGCGGCGAGGCGTATTGGCCTTACGGCATCGAGCAGGTGGTGGCGCTCGCCGAGCGCAAGCAGCAGACGCTCGCGATGTTTTCCGGCGATCTGCAGGAAGATCCGAACCTGCTCGCGCGCAGCACCGCGAGCGCCGATCTGTGCCATCAGCTGTGGCGCTATCTGCGTGAAGGCGGCCCACAAAATGCCGAGGCGTTCCTGCGCTGTATCGCGCACCGTGTCTGCGGGTGGGGACGCGAACCGGCGCCGCCGCGCGCGTTGCCCGCCGCGACGCTCTACCATCCCGAGCGTGACACGCCGACGGTTGCCGATTGGCAGGCGCGCTGGCGGCGGGACGCGCCGGTCGCGGCGATCCTGTTCTACAAGGCGCATCTGCAGGCGGCCAATACGGCCGTGTTCGATGCGCTGATCGACGCGCTCGAATCGCAAGGTCTGAATCCGCTGCCGATCGCGATTACTTCGCTGAAAGATGCGATGAGCCGAGACGTCGTGCAGTCGCTGTGCGCGCAGCACGAGGTCGCGTTGGTGCTGAACACGACCGCCTTCGCCGCGTCCGCGATCGACGACCCCGAGCCACTTGCGCTCGCCGGCGACGCTCCGGTGTTCCAGGTGATCCTGAGCGGCGGCAATCGCGAGGATTGGGTCAAGGACAATCAAGGCCTCAATTCGCGCGATATCGCCATGCATATCGCGCTTCCGGAAGTGGATGGCCGCATCATCACGCGCGCGATCAGTTTCAAGGGACTCGCGTACCGTTGTCCTCACACTCAGGTCGACGTGGTGCGTTATCAGCCTGACGCCGAACGAGTGGGCTTTCTCGCTGAACTGAGCCGGCGCTGGTGCCGTCTGCGTTCATTCGATAACGCGGACAAGAAACTCGCGCTGATCCTCGCCAACTATCCGATGAGCGAAGGGCGCATCGGCAATGGCGTGGGCCTCGATACGCCCGCCTCGGTGGTCGGCATTCTGTCGATGCTGCGCGCCGAGGGCTATCGTCTCACCGACTTGCCCGCGAACGGCGACGCGTTGTTGAAGAAGCTCACCGAAGGCGTGACCAACGATCCGGTCGTGCGCGATCTGCGTCCCGCGCTGCAAAGCCTCGCGCTCGACGACTATCTCGGGCACTTCAATGCGTTGCCCGCCGAGGCGCGCCAGGCGCTGAACGCGCGTTGGGGTACGCCCGAACAGGACCCGACGCTGCGACGCGGCCGCTTCATGATCGCGGGCTGGCGCTGCGGACAGGTGTTCGTCGGCATTCAACCGTCGCGTTCGCGCGAACAGGGCGACTACGCGAGCTATCACGACGCCGAACTCGTGCCGCCGCATGCGTATCTGGCGTTCTATTTCTGGTTGCGTCACCAGTTCGGCATCGACGCAGTCGTGCATGTCGGCAAGCACGGCAATCTGGAATGGCTGCCCGGCAAGAGCGTCGCGTTGAGCGATGCCTGCTGGCCCGATCTGATTCTCGGGCCGATGCCGCATCTGTATCCATTCATCGTCAACGATCCGGGCGAGGGCAGCCAGGCAAAACGCCGCGCGCAGGCCGTCATCATCGATCACCTGATGCCGCCGCTCACGCGCGCCGAAAGTTACGGACCCTTGCAGGATCTCGAGCGCCAGGTCGACGAATATTATGAAGCGCTGATGGTCGATCCGCGCCGCTCGAAGCTGTTGCGACGCACGATTCTGGCGACCATCGTCGAACATAAGCTGCATGAGGAGCTGAGTCTCGCGGCGCCGAACGGGCAGGACGATGAAGACGCGCTGCTCACGCGCGTCGATGCGTGGTTGTGCGAGTTGAAGGAGGCGCAGATTCGCGATGGCTTGCATACGTTCGGGCAATCGCCTGATGGCGTGCAGCGGCGCGATACGTTGCTGGCGTTGGGGCGTTTTCCGGTCGGCGACGGCCAAGGCGGCAAGGCCGGTTTGATCGACGCGCTGGCGCGTGATCTGCGGATGGATCATCTGTTCGATCCGCTGTCGGTGGACTGGTCGGCGGCGTGGGATGGGCCGCGTCCCGATGTGCTGCAGCGCGTGAGCGATGCGCCGTGGCGGCACTGTGGCGATACGCGGGAACGGTTGGAGTTGCTGGCGGCCGAGTTGCTACGTGATGTGTGTGGCGATCGAACGGACGCATCGGTAGCGCCGTTTTATGCGGCCGGCTTGCCGCAAGCGGAGCAGGTGATCGAGCGTCTGCGTAACGACGTGTTGCCACGGCTCGACGCTTGTGGTCCGCAGGAAATACTTCAATTGAAGCGTGGCCTCGAAGGGCGTTTCGTGCCGCCGGGGCCGAGCGGTTCGCCATCGCGTGGCCGGCCCGACGTGCTGCCCACCGGCCGCAATTTCTATTCGGTCGACACGCGCGCAGTTCCCACGCAAGCCGCCTGGTCGCTCGGCTTGAAATCGGCCCAGCAGTTGATCGAACGGCACTTGCAGGAGAAAGGCGACTATCCGCGCGCCATTGGGCTTTCCGTCTGGGGTACCGCGACCATGCGCACGGGCGGCGACGATATCGCCCAGGCGCTCGCGTTGCTCGGCGTGCGGCCGAAGTGGGCGCCGGGCAGCCATCGCGTGACCGATTTCGAAATCATGCCGATCGAGGCGTTCGACCGACCGCGTATCGACGTCACCCTGCGGGTGTCCGGTTTCTTCCGCGACGCCTTCGCCAACGTCATGCATCTGTTCGACGCCGCCGTGCAGGCCGTCGCCGAACTCGACGAACCCGAGGACGTGAATCCGATTCGCGCACGCGTGCTGCGCGAACGCGATGCGTTGATCGCGCGCGGCATGGATGCCGCCGAAGCGCGCAAGCGCGCCGGCTGGCGCGTGTTCAGCGCGCGGCCCGGCGCATATGGCGCGGGTCTGCAGGACATGATCGATTCGCAGCAATGGCAGACCGACGCCGATCTCGCGAACGCGTATCAGGCGTGGGGCGGTTACGCGTACACGCAAAAGAACTCGGGCGAAGAAGCTCGCCACGCGTTCGGCACGCGCCTCGCCGCGATGGACGTGGTGCTGCAGAACCAGGACAACCGCGAGCACGACCTGCTCGATTCGAACGACTACTACCAGTTTCAGGGCGGCATGGTTGCGGCGGTGCGGCATCTGGCTGGCGATCAGCCGAGCGTGTATCACGCCGACCACAGCAATCCGGCCGCGCCGCGCGTGCGTACGCTGCATGAGGAGATCGCGCGCGTGATCCGCTCGCGCGTGGTCAATCCGAAATGGCTGGATGGCGTGAAGCGTCACGGCTACAAGGGCGCGGCTGAAATCGCCGCGACCGTCGATTATCTGTATGGCTACGATGCGACCGCGCGCGTGATCGCCGGTCATCAATATGCGCTCGTGACCGATGCCTATCTGAACGATGCGGACACCCGTGAGTTCTTGCAGCGGCATAACCCGCACGCGTTGCATTCGATTTGCGAGCGTCTGCTCGAAGCCATGCAGCGCGGTTTGTGGCAGGCGCCCGGCGACTATCGCGCGCAAGTCGAACAGCATCTGCTCGCGAGCGAGCAGCAGATCGAAGGAATGCAAACATGAATCCAGCGATGAGTGCGGGCGCCGCGCGGCCGGCTTTTCCCTTTGCCGCGCTGATCGGGCAGGCGCCGTTGCAGCAGGCGCTGCTGCTGGCCGCCATCGATCCGGGCTTAAGCGGCGTGCTGGTCACGGGGCCGCGCGGCACGGCGAAATCGACCTCCGCGCGCGCTCTGGCTGAGTTGTTGCCGCAAGGGCAACTGGTAAATCTGCCGCTTGGCGCCAGCGAAGATCGTTTGATTGGCACACTCGATATCGAAACCGTGTTGCGCGACGGCTCGGTGCGGTTCTCGCCCGGTCTGCTCGCGAAAGCGCACCACGGCGTGCTGTATGTGGACGAAATCAATCTACTGCCCGACGCACTCGTCGATGCCTTGCTCGACGCGGCTGCGAGCGGCGTGAATACCGTTGAGCGCGATGGCGTGTCGCATAGCCATGACGCCAGCTTCGTGCTGATCGGCACGATGAATCCTGAAGAGGGCGAACTGCGGCCGCAATTGATCGACCGTTTCGGCTTGATGGTCGAGTTGCAGAACTGCTTCGAGCCGCGCGTGCGTCAGGCGATCGTGAAGGCACGGCTGGCGTTCGATCTGGATCCACAGGGCTTTCGTGCGGACTATGCGCAGCAGCAGGCGGCTTATATCGAGCAGATTCGAGCGGCGCGCGAAGCGCTGCCGCAACTCGCGTTCGACGACGCCGTGCATGCGCATGTCAGCGAGCTGTGCATCGGCGCCGCCGTGGATGGCCTGCGCGCCGATCTCGTGATGCTGCGCGCGGCGCGCGCGTTGGCGGCGCTCGAACAGGCGGCCGCGGTGACGGCCGAGCATGTCGATCGGGTGGCCGAGGCGGTGTTGGTTCATCGGCGCCATGTTCGCGAGTCGCAGGCCGAAGGCGATGCGCGTAAGCGTGACGCCGAGCGGGAGGCTTCTTCCGATAGCCGTGCTTCATCTGCGGAAGGAAATGCGCCGCCGGCCGCCGCTACCGGCGATAGCGATTGGGGCTACCTCGCGCCCGAACCGGCCGGGACCACGCACGTCAAAGGCGTCATACCGCTTAGCGTAAAAAAACGCTGAGCCATCGGAAGGGCGCCGCCGCTGACTCGCGCAGCGGTTTTCGATGGCGGCAAGGCGCGGGCGTGGGTGGGCGCGGCCGCTTGAGCGGGGAACCGCGCAAGCGCATCGACTGGCCGCCGACACTCGCCGCGATGCGCCAGGACGCGCTGCGCGCCGAGCATCTGCGTTTCGTGCGCGAGGCGCCGCGCGGCGGTGTGCTGCATTGCTTCGTACTCGATTGCTCCGGCTCCATGCTGGCCGGGCAGCGCCTCGCACTTGCCAAGGGACTGCTGATCGCCTTGTTCGATCGCGCGAGCGCCGCGCGTGCCGAGGCGGCGTTGGTCTGTTTCGGCGGCGCCGGTGCGGATGTGCGTTTCGGCCCAGCTGTGCCCCGCTGGTGGAACGAGCGGTGGCTGAGGCCCGTGGGCGGCGGAGGCGGCACGCCGTTGACGGCGGGCGTCCGGCGAGCAACCGAACTGCTGGAGCGCAGCGCGCGCCGCAAGCCCGGGCAGCAACGCTGGTTGTGGATTCTGACCGATGGTCGCACGCGTGATATGCCGGTGCGGCCGCTCGATGTGGACGAAGTCGTATTCGTCGATTTCGAGCGCGAGGCGATCCGGTTGGGACGTTGCGAAATGCTCGCCGATGCGTGGGGCGCGCGGCGTTTCACGCCGGAAGAACTGATGGGCTGAGCGGCGCGTGGGGCGTTTCGCTCTCGGGCCTGCGCTTATTTCAGACCGCTCGACCAATACACCACGTCGTCCTGGCGGTCGAACACGAAGACTTTCATCGCCATTTGCTGAGACGCGTCGAGCTGATCGAGTTCGAGCCCGTGAGTCGAAGGCTCGCCGGGGCCGCCGCCTTTGTGCACGTTGCGGATCACCGCCGTGGTTTCGATCTCCGTGTCGAGATCCTTCGATTTCAGGCGGAACGCAACGCGCAAGCGGTCGCCGACGGCGCCCAGCGTCCACGAGGCGTCCAGCGACATGCCGAGTGCGCTGATGCCTCTCGCGAGTCCGAGGCCCTCATACGATTCCCCGCTTTGACCGATGCCGAAACGCACTGCGAGGTGCGCGCGGACGCGGATCGACTTGCGTTCGCGCAGGCGGCGGATCACGCCCGGCTTCGACAGCACGACGTAGTCGAACGGCGTGCGGCAAATCGCTTCGATCGTGCAGACGAAACGAAACACCGCATGGCTGGCGATCGCGACGATTTCGATGTTTTCGCCGACGCCCAGCGGGAGCATGCGGCCTTCGTGCATCGGCGGAGTGACGAAGAGCGAAAGATTCGGCGCGAAACCGATGATGCGGCACGGATGCATCGGCGCTCCGCTGCCGAGCTGCGAGCGCACACCGATCAATGCACCGATTTCCAGATGCATGTCCTTGAGCGTCAGTTCGCCGTTGGGATCCGCTTGTGGCTCTGCCTGGAGCGGCGGTTGCGTGGCCGCGCCCACCAGGTCGCCGCGCTGCGGACGGAAGTGCCCGAACAGGAATTTGCGCTCGTCCGTGGTTGCCAGGATGGTGCCGCTGGCGAAAAGGAGCGTGCCGTCGGCGTCGACGATCGGCCAGTCGAGGGGCGTGCCTACCGGCACCTTCTCCGGATTCAGAGCTGGCATTTGGGCTGCGAGTGAGGTTTCCTCGACGTGTTCCTCAACTGGGTTATCCATGGTCGGCGGCCATTTAAGTGACAGGATATCTTGGTTGACGGCTGGCGAGAGGGAAACTTTAGGTTTTAGCGGCGCGGCCGGCTTTCCAGTTCTTGCGACGCTTCTTTCGGGTGTGCGCCGGATGGGTCTCGTGGCTCTCTATATGGTACGGAGGCTGGTTTGGCTGGTTGGCGGCGGGGAGGTGCGGTCGCGGATTACTGTTTGGCCGTCGCGAGTACGATTGCCTCATGAGTGGCCAATTAAATCGGATGGCTAACTAATTTGGCAGCGTTGTGGTGGTGGTCTGTTTCGGTGTCTCTCAACTTTCTGAAAAATATTGCGCGAAGGGGTTGACGACCTGTCGCTCGCTCTC